>JAJDNV010000095.1 GCA_022340545.1 Acidobacteriota bacterium
CCGCTCCCGCAGGAGGTCGGTGGCCTGAATCATAGGGCCCCTGGCGCCCCGGCCGGGAATCTGGCAGCCTTTCGGTTCCGGGACAGGGCCGGACGGTCCGGAGGGGCATGACCGTGGGGCAGGGGCGATCGATCTTTCCGCGCCGAGCCGTCGTCAAGGGCGGCCCCGCCGCCCGGACCCCGGGCGTGCGGGGGGGGGTGGCCCGAAGAGGATCCCGGGCGCCTGAGGTCCGTGCCTCCGATGACGTCTCCCGGGCCGTATGGGAGCGCGTCGAGTCCACACCACTCGTCGACACCCACGAGCACCTGATCGAGGAAGAGAGCCGGGTGAGCGGCGAGCACGAGCAGGTCAGTGCGAACGACTGGTCCTTCCTGGTCGCCTACTACCTGGACTCGGACCTGCGCACGTGCGGGATGCCGGCGGAGGATCACGAGGCGTTCCTCTCCCCCGCAACGGATCCGATCCGGAAATGGGAGCTGCTCGAGCCCTACTGGCCACGGATCCAGCACACCGGATACGCCCAGGCCGTCGAGATCGCCGCGCGCCGGCTCTATGGAGTCGAGGGCCTCTCCCGCGAGACGATCCGCCGGGTGCAGGACGGCTACCGGCAGGGCATCAGGCCGGGCTTCTACAAAGAGGTCCTGGGGGAGGTCGCGCTCATCGAGTCCTGTCAGGTGAACTCGCTCGAGGTTCCCTTCAGCGAGTCGCCGCAGCCGACCCTGCTCATGCAGGACATCTCGATCCTCGGGATGCACATGGGGCCCGACGTCGAGGCCTACGCGACGAGGCCGGGGATCGAGGTCCGGGACCTGGCCGACTGGCACCGCGTCATCGACTGGTGGTTCGAGACCTACGGTCCCTACGCGGTTGCGGTGAAGACACAGGCCGCGTACTCGCGGGACATCGACTTCGACGAGGTCCCCCCGGAGGATGTGGAGGGCGTCTTCAAGCGGGTGCTCGACAAGGACCCCGTCGACCCCGACGACGAGAAGCGGCTGCAGGACCACCTGTTCTGGTACTGCACGCGCAAGGCGACCGATCACGACCTCCCGGTGAAGCTGCACAGCGGCTACTATGCCGGCGACAACTCCACCCCGACGCATCGGCTCTACGGCACCGTGGATGCCGCGTCCGCCCTGTGCCGCCGGGCCCCCGACACCCGCTTCGTCTACATGCACATCAACTACCCGTTCTACGAGGACCTGATCGCGGTGGCGAAGCACTGCACGAACTGCTACGTCGACATGTGCTGGGCCTGGATCCTGAGCCCCGTCGCGGCAAACCGCTTCCTGATGCAATACCTCGTGACCGCGCCGGCCAACAAGGTCCTGACCTTCGGCGGAGACTACGTCCCCGTCGAGCCGGTGGTGGGCCACGCCGCCCTCGCCCGCCGGGGCATCGGCGTGGCCCTCGCCCAGCTCGTGGACGAGGGGTGGCTGGACCTCGAGGCCGCCCTCGAGCTGGTCGACCCGATCATGCGCGGCAACGCCCGCGCCCTGTTCGGCCTGGAGCGAAAGACGGAACGCCTGAAGACGGCCCCCTGGCTCTGATCTCCTACTCCCCGATCTGCTCGAGGGCGCGGGCGGTGGCCGCGAGAAGAGCGTCGGGGCCCACCGCGGAGCCGGTGGCGTTCTCCATCCAGAGATCGGGCACGACGCGCCCGAAGACGGCCATCCGCGTGAACTCGGCGCCCAGATCCCCGGTCTTCGCCATCTGCTCCTCGAGCTGGACCGCGATCAGCGAACCGATGGGGTAGTCGGGCAGGTAGAGGTTCCGCGAGACCATGTGGGAGTAGATCCCGAGGAGCACGCGGTCCCGCTTCCCGATGATCGGGGCGTAGTAGGCGTTCCACACGTCGCGGGCGATGGCCATCGTCGCCTCGCGCAGCTCGGCCGGCGTGGCCCCCGGGTGCTCGTACATCCAGTGCCAGACGCCCATGTCGACCAGCGCCACCGCGGCGATCTCGGCCGCGCCCCAGAAGTCGTCGAGGGTCTGGAGCGCACGGCTCTCGGCGGACGGGGCGGCGAGGCCCAGCAGCTCGAGGTCGCGCGCCTGGAACACGAACGCCAGGGCCTCGGTGAAGGCGGTGTTCGGGACCCCGTTGAGGAGGGTGTGGTCGACCTCACGGAGCGAGATGGTCTGCTCGACGTTGTGCCCCATCTCGTGGACCGCGATGTTGAAGCCCTTGTAGTCCATCCCGTCCGGGCCCACCCTCGTCCGCAGGCGGGACTTTGCCTCCCGCATGGCCGCGCCCCAGGCGTGCCCCGAGCCCCGCGCGGGATCGACGGCGATGGCCGCCGCCAGCTCGGCGGCCCGCGCCTTCGAGAACCCGAGCTGCTCCAGCAGGTTCGGCATGTCCTTCTCGTAGGCGTCGGGGGTCGGGTACCGCTCGTTGACGATGGCGTCGAGCTCGGCCTCCGTGTGGGCGCCGCGCGGGCGGAAGCCGTTGTACCAGATGTCGAACGGCTCGAGCGGACGCCCCAGGCGGGACTCGATGAGCCGGGCCACCTTCTCCAGGAGAGGCGAGGAGAGGACGGCCTCGAACATCGCCTTCACCCGGTCCTCCGGGATCTCCCGGTCTTCTTCGAAGCGCCGCGCGATCAGGGTGGGGGTCGTCGGAGACCAGGCGTCGACCTTCCGCTGGGCGCGGAAGTTGCCGAGGATGACGGCGTAGCGCGTGTCGGGCTCCCGGGCGTCCGAGATCTCGAGTCCCACCGGAGCCGGGGCCTCGCTGTCCTGGACGGCCGCCGCCGTCACCGCGTTCGTGAACGGGTTCCAGTCCACGTGGGGGCTGTCGATCACGACCTCGGGGATCGTCTGGTCGACGATGCGCTCCATCACCTTCTGGATCACCCGCTGCTTGGCGAGCCCCGTCTCCCGGTCGCTGTACGAGGCCCGGATCTCGTCCCGCAGGTTCCAGTGCGAGAGGAGCCGCAGCTTCGGCCGGAACAGCCGCTCGCCGTCCTGGACGAGGTGGTGCATCCAGATGTTGTACTCGGCGATGTACTGCCCGGCCCGGGCCCCGGCCCGGGCCACCTCGAGCTGGATCTCGGCCGGGATCCGCTTGGAGAAACGTTCGGCCAGACGCGCCTCCGCCCACTGACGCCGTGTCCAGCCGGGGCCCTCGGTCAGGCGTTGCTCGAGGGTGGTGATGGGGAAGTTCAGCAGGACCACGAAGGCCAGCTTGTTGTCGAAGAAGTCGTCGGTGACGTGGGCCGCGGGGTCGTAGCCGGCGAAGACCTCGTCGAAGGGCAGGATGGGACCCAGGTCGAGATCGGACTGCCAGCGGAAGGCGAGCATGATCTCCAGCATGTGGCCGTCGAGCTTCTCCAGCAGGCGTTCGAAGCGCTCGAACATGGTGTCGAGCGTGGCCGCGTCACCGGCGAAGTGGCGCCGCGCGAACGCCTCGAAGGCCGCTCGGTCGCCGTCCGCCGTGCGCCAGAAGCGCGCCACCTGCTCGAGGCCGCGCCGGGCCCGACTCCGCTGCTCCTCGCCGTGCGTCGCGACGAGCTCGTCCTCCAGGGCCTTCACCGCCGCCGCCGTCCACTCGGGCGCGGCGGGCCCCGCATCCGCGGCTCCCGCGACCACGGCGCCGCTCGCCGCCATCAGAACCCCCGCCAGGACGACACTCGCACCTCGCCGCATGACGCCTCCTCGCTCTCGGCTGAACCGCCTAGACGATACCCCAGGGGTTCTCCCGGTGCCTCTGGCCCCTGCGGATCATGGCCCCGGTGCGGCGCCCCGTGGTAGCGTCCCGGCCACACGCGGCTCGTGCCATGTGTCCGGGACCGGGTGCCTCCGCCCTGGTGCCCTGGCCCGCTCGAGGGAGGGAAAAGCAGATGGCCAAGCTCTGGAAGCTCCTCAAGATCGCGGCGATCGCCGTCGCCTCGGTTCTCGTCCTGGTTGTCGTGATCGTCGCCGGCTGGGTCTACATGCAGATACAGCCGAAGGACGTCACCGCCGCCCGGGCGAAGTGGGAGACGAACATGAGCCCCGAGGCGGCAGATAGGGCCGCCCTGGATCTCGTCTCGAGGATGACGCTCGACGAGAAGCTCCACGAGATGCACGGGTCGGACATGACCGGGGTGCTGCTGTCGTTCATCATCCGCCAGACCGCGTCCCCGGGCTACGCCGGGGGCAACGACCGCCTGGGGATCCCTCCGGTGGCCTTCACCGACGGTCCCCGCGGGGTCATCTGCGGGCACGCCACATCCTTCCCCGTGAGCATGGCCCGGGCCGCGACCTGGGACGTCGACCTGGAGCGCCGGGTGGGCGACGTCATCGGCAAGGAGGCGCGGGCCCAGGGGGCCAACTACTGGGGCGGACTCTGCATCAACCTGGTCCGGCACCCCTCGATGGGCCGGGCGGAGGAGACCTACGGCGAGGACCCCTGGCTGACGGGTGAGATGGCGGTGGCGGTGATGCAGGGCGTCCAGCGTCACAACGTCATGGCCTGCGCCAAGCACTTTGCCCTGAACAGCCAGGAGACCGCCCGCTTCAAGAACGACGTCCAGATCGACGAACGCACCCTCCGCGAGGTCTACCTGCCCCACTTCCGGAAGGTGGTCGAGCACGACGTCGCCTCCTTCATGAGCGCTTACAACAAGGTGCGGGGCGAGTGGTGCGGGGAGAACCGCCACCTCCTGACGACCATCCTGCGCGAGGACTGGGGCTTCCGGGGCTTCGTGACCTCGGACTGGTTCCTGGGTGTCCACGACGGGGCGAAGGGCGTCCACGCGGGGCTCGACATCGAGATGCCCATCGGCAAGTACTACGGCGAGAGCCTGAAGACGCTCGTCGAGGAGGGCGTCGTTCCCGAGAGCGAGATCGACGAGAGCGTGCGCCGCATCCTGCGGACCAAGCTCCGCTATCTGACCCGCGAGGACCCGATGGAGTACCCGCCGGAGCTCGCCGCCGCCCCCGAGCACACCGCCCTCGCCCGCGAGGTGGCGGAGAAGGGGATGGTGCTCCTCAAGAACGACGGCCCGCTCCTGCCCCTCGACAAGGCGACCACGAAGACGATCGCCGTGGTCGGCCACCTGGCGGACGACGAGAACACCGGCGACCGCGGGAGCAGCAACGTCAGCCCGCCGTACCGGACCTCGGCGCTGCAAGGCATCCAGGACTATCTCGGGTCCGGCGCCGTCGTCCTCCACGCCGACGGCTCCGACCTCGACGAGGTGACCCGCGTGGCCGGCGAGGCCGACGTTGTCCTCATCGTGGCCGGCTCCCGCCACGACGAGGTGGGCGAGTACATCGTCGGCGGCGAGGACGGGAAGGAGCTGACCGGCGGGATGGCGGTTGGCGGCTACGGAAGGCTGCGTCCCGATGGTCCCGAGGAGAGGGGGGCGATGGTCTTCCAGATGTGGGGCCAGGACGAGCCCACCGTCTTCGCCGGGGGCGACCGGGTGCCCCTGTCCCTGAAGGCGCGGGACCTCACCGTAATCGAAGCCGCCACGAAGGCGAACGCGAACTGCGTGGCGGCCCTCGTCGGGGGCAGCGTCTTCACGATGGAGGAGTGGAAGGACGAGGTGCCGGCCATCCTGATGGCCTGGTACTTCGGGATGGAGGGGGGACACGCCCTGGCCCGGGTCCTCTTTGGCGAGGTCAACCCCGGAGGGAAGATGCCCCTCACGACACCGAAGGACGAGACCCAGCTTCCGTTCTTCGACGAGTTCGCCGATGTCAGCGAGTACGGCCCATACCACGGCTACACCCTCGTCGATCGGGAGGGTGACGAGCCGGCTTTCCCCTTCGGCCACGGGCTGAGCTACACGACGTATGCCTACGACAACCTCACCGTCGGGACACCGGAGGTCGGCCCCGACGGGCGCCTCGAGGTCACGGTGGACGTGACGAACACCGGGGAGAGGGCGGGCGAGGAGATCGTCCAGCTTTACGTGGGCTTCGAGGGCTCGAAGGTCGAGCGCCCGGTGAAGCTGCTGCGCGCCTTCGACAAGGTCACCCTGGGTCCGGGCGAGACGAAGACCGTCCCGCTGAGCGTCGCGGTGAAGGACCTCGCGTGGTTCAACCCGGACGCGAACGCCTGGGAGATCGAGCCCATGACCTACGGAGTCCTCGTCGGTCCGTCCTCCCGGAACGAGCATCTGCTGAAAGGGACCTTCACCGTGGAGGCGGACGGATAGAGACGGTCCGGCGCCCCAGCGCCGACTCGAAGACGAACCCGGCGGCCTCGTCCGACTCCGGTCTCCGCGGTCTTGGGCGCGAGTCGCGCCCCAGGTCACACCATCGGATGGTGAGCATTTCGAGCCGCTCGGGCGAGTTGAGACCGATTATCGGACGAAACCCCCACGACCTCGACGCTTCAAAAACGCTGAGCCAACCGCTTAAGCCGTTCTTATTCAAGCTGTTATGCCGATCGGGCACGCTCCTTGCCTCATTCAGTCAACGAGGCGGGCGGGTGTCACTCGGGCGCCCGCAGCGCCGAGGGGAGGTGCCCATGAGACCGACCGCGCCGGGTCGGGTCGTTGCGTTGGGCGCCCTTCTGCTCGCGAGCCTGGCCGTGCCGGTCGAGGCCTCTCGCACGCCCGAGCCCCGAGACGCGGTCGTGAAGATCTACGCCACCCGGCTCCTGCCGCAGAAGGGCGCTCCGTGGAGACCGGGCTCGCCGTCCGCGGTCTCCGGTTCCGGCTTCGTCATCGACGGGCACCGGATCCTGACGAACGCCCACGTCGTGAACAACGCCACGTTCGTGCAGGTGCGGCGGTACGGCGACGCGGAGCGGGCCACCGCCCGGGTGCTCTACGTCTCCCACGAGGCGGACCTCGCCCTGCTCGGTGTGGACGACCCGGGCTTCTTCGACTCGATCGCGCCGCTGGAGATGGGCGCCCTTCCCGAGCTTCGTCAGGAGGTGGTCGTCGTCGGCTTCCCGGTCGGGGGAGACACCCTCAGTGTCACCCGGGGTGTCGTCTCCCGGATCGAGCACCAGACCTACGTTCACAGCCACGTGTCGCTCCTCGCGGGCCAGATCGACAGCGCGGTGAACGCCGGCAACAGCGGTGGGCCGGTGCTCGCGCGCGGGCGCGTGGTCGGCGTGGCCATGCAGGGCAACGACGCCGCCGACAACATCGCCTACATGGTCCCGGCGCCGGTGGTGGAGCGCTTCCTCGCCGACGTCGCCGATGGCCGCTACGACGGCGTGCCCCGGGCCGGCCTCCGGTGGCAGCGGCTCGAGGCCACGGCCCTGCGCCGGCGGTACGGCCTCCCGCCATCGGGCGGAGGTGTGCTGGTCCTCGAGACGGCGGCCGGGTCCGACGCCTCCCGGGTGCTTCGGCCGGGCGACGTGCTCCTGTCCATCGACGGACAGTCGATCGGGGCCGACGGCACCGTCGAGTTCCGCCAGCACGAGCGCACCTCCTTCGAGCTTCTCCTTCAGCAGAGGCAGGTGGGCGAGCGCGTCCCGGTGGAGCTCTTCCGGGAGGGCGAGGTCCGACAGGCGGAGCTCGTCCTCGATCCCCCCCGGCGAGGAGACGAGCTCGTCCCCGGCCCCGCCGCCGGAGAGCCGTCTTCGTACTTCATCTTCGGCGGGCTTGCCTTCTGCTCGCTCACGACGAGCTACCTTCAGGCGTGGCGCGAGTGGTGGAAGACCGCACCCAAGCACCTGCTGACCCAGCGTCACCGGTTCCCGAGCTTCGAAGGGGAGAGAAGGGTGGTGCTCTGCGGCATCCTGCCCGCGAGCGTGAACGCCGGGTATCAGGGTCTCGAGGAGAGCCTCATCCTCGAGGCCGACGGCCAACCTGTCCGCAACCTCCGGCACCTCGTGGAGATCGTCGAGTCGAGGGAGAGCGGTCTCCTCATCCTCGAGAACCAGTCGGGCGAGCAGATCGTCCTCGACCGGGAGCGCGCCCGCCGCGAGGGGCCGAGAATCCTCGCCCTCTACCAGGTGGCGGCGGACCGATCGGAGGAGCTGGCCATGCTCACGCGGTCCGCGCCCTGGCGAGCCGCGGCGGCCGGAACGGTGCCGTAGCGCGCGGCCAGCAGGGCTTCTTGAGCGAGCGGGCGTCGCCCTTGCCCGTGATCTGGACCAGCTCCAGTACCCGGCAGCCGCAACGCTATCGGTCGAAGCGGAAGCGCTTCTGGATCCTCACCTCGTCGAGGACGATGTCCTCCGCCGGGGGCTTCGCCCGGCCGTCCTCCGTCATGACGAGATGGAGGTCCTGCGGACCCAGGGGGGGATCGAAGTTGAACGGGCGGAAGAGCCTCTCCGGGGAGTTGTCCTCGATCCCGAAACGCTCGTAGTACTGGCCGTCGACGAAGAAGAGGTTGGAGCCGACCTCGTTCGCGGCGACGAGCTCGTATCCCTTGCGCTTCCCGAGCTCGTAGAACGACTGGATGCTCGCGCCGAAGTGCACGCTCTCCTCGTCCCACCACAGCATCGGGTGAAACCCCACGACGACCTTCTGGGGCGGGAGGAACACCCCGTTGTACTCGATCTGAACGACCTTCGGCCGATACTCGCGAATGGCCCGCCAGACGTAGTAGTCGTTGGAGTCGATGTCGATGACCAGGAGGTCGAGGTCCCTGGGGACGTCGTTCTCCTCGAAGAGAAGCTCCACGTTGCCGGGGAAGACCCAGGCCTGGGTCGTCCGGACGCCGGGGAAGCCCTGGTAGTTGCGGGCGAGGATCTCGGCCAGCTCTCCGTCCCCTTCGATGAGCAGGCCCCCCCAGCCCTCGTGAACGATGAGCTTCCGCACGTTGCTGAAGAGAAGCCCGTCACCCGCCCCGAACTCGATGCAGAAGCGCGCGGTGGGTGGGATGAGCTCGAAGATCTTCTCCAGGATCCCGTCTTCGCCGGCCTGCGAATAGACGGTCCTCTCGTAGTCCGCGGGCAGGATCTGGACCCGATGGGGCGGGAGCACGAAGACCACGCCGGCCAGCAGCGACAGGCCCAGCAGCACGAGAGCCGTGATCCACCCCCGATTGCCCAAGGCACTCATGCGTCCTACAGCTCCCCGACGACGAACGTGCGCCGGATGCGGACGTCCTTGCGGACGAGCTCGGACTCCGCCTCTTCCCAGGGTCGCCCGTCTGGCCTGACGTAACGCCACAGCGTGCTCGGCTTGATCAGGGGGAAGCCGGCGCGGGGGACGAAGAGCGTCGCGGGATCGTTATCCGCAAGGCCGAAGCGCGGGTAGTAGCGCCGATCGACGAAGTAGAGCGAGGTGCCGCTGCGGTCGGCGTAGACCAGCTCGTAGCCCTTCTTCTGACCCAGCGCGAAGAGCGACTGGATGCTGGCCCCGAAGTAGAGCGAGCCGTCCCAGTAGTTGAGAGGGTGGTAGTCGATGACCATCGTCTGCGGCGGAACGAAGGCGGCGTTGTACTCGATCTGGACCACCTTCGGCCGGAACTCCTGGATCGCCCTCCACACGTGCCAGTCGTTGGCGTGCAGGGTCACGATCAGCAGGTCCAGGTCGGGGGGCACGTCGGCCCGCTCGAGCTGGATCTCGATGTCCCCGGGGTAGATGCCAGCCTGAAGTGTCCGGACTGCGCCCTGGCCGGCGTATGTCTCCCTCAATGCGGCGCCGAGCTCGGGATCCGACTCGACGAGGACCCCCCGCCAGCCGTGGTTGGCGATGAGGTTGCGGCTGAAGCTGCCACGCACGCCGTCGCCGGCCCCGAGGTCGACCAGGTAGCGGTGCGTGGGCTCGACGACCTCGAAGACCCTTTCGAGGACGCCATCCTGACCCCCGGGGGAGAACACGGAGCGCTCGCTCTGCGACAGGCTCACGCTCGGGGCGTTCAGGATCCGGTGGCCGGCCACGACCCAGGCGCCGAAAGCGGCGACCACGGCCGCCGCGAGGGCGACTCCTTTCAGGGTCGAGCTGCCGGTTCTTCTCATGAGTTGCGGGTTCTTGCCGCTGAGTTGCCGGATTTTCTCATGAGCTGCGGTCTGATCGGTCTATAGTGCGCCCAGCGTCCAGATTCCTGGAGTGACCATGACCCTGGCTGCCGGCTCGACGCTCGGACCGTATGAGGTGATCGAGCTCCTCGGTGCGGGGGGGCATGGGGGAGGTCCTACACCGGGTACACGGTCGAGGTCGACCTCACTGCCTACCGCGGCTGGGAGACAGTGCCCGAGTGGTGAGCTCACCCTCGGGGACCCGCTTGAGGTAGCGTAGGGACGCGGCGCGGGCGGCGGCGCGGGTGACGACGGGAGGACGCGATGCACGGACGCCAGGGTGTGCCGGGCGGGCGGGGCCGGAGCTCGAAGGTGGCCGCGGCTGCGGCGGCGATGGCCCTGGTGGTGGGGCTTGCCCCCACCCCCCTCGCCTTCGGGGCCAGCTCCCGGTGGGAGTGGGAAGGAGTCGACCGCATCGTCGCCCTCGGCGATGTCCACGGCCGCTACGACCAGCTCACGTCGATTCTCCAGGGGACGGGGCTGGTGGACGATCAACTCCGCTGGACCGGGGAGAAAGACCACCTGGTCCTGTGCGGCGATCTCGTCGACCGCGGACCCGACGACCGGGCGGTCATGGACCTGGCGAGGCGCTTGCAGAAGGAGGCGGACTCGGCCGGGGGACGGGTCCACGTCGTGCTGGGCAACCACGAGGTCATGAACCTGACCCGTGACTTCCGGTACGTGCGCCCACAGGGGTATGCGGCCTTCGCCGCCGACGAGCGGTCCGACGAGCGGCAAGACGCCTGGCGCGCGTACGAGAAGACGTTTTCCGGTCGGGGCATCGAGACAGCCCAGCTGCAGGCGGCCTTCGACGAGGACTACCCGCCGGGGTTCTTCGCCCGCCGGCGGGCCTTCTCTAGGAGGGGAGACTATGGCTCCTGGCTCCTCGAGCAGCCCTCCGTCATCAAGGTCAACGGCATCGTCTTCGTGCACGGGGGGCTCACCCCCGAGGTCGCGGGGCTCGGGATCGACCAGATCAACGCGCGGGTCCGAAAGAGCCTCCGTGCATTCATGGACTCGAGCCGCGTCCTCGAAAGAACCATGAGGCCCCCGGCGAGCTTCAAGGAGTTGTACTCGGCGGCCACCAGGGTTGTCCGCCAGTCTCCGGGCGGCACGGTGGACGGGGCCCTGCTCCGGGCCGCCGAGACCCTGCGTGGACAGATACACGAGCTTGCGTTCGTGCCGGACGGGCCGCTGTGGTACCGCGGCAACTCGCTGGCAGACGAGAGGATCGAGAGGGAGCGTCTGACCGCGGTCCTCGAGCGCCTCGATGCCCGCGCCATCATGGCGGGTCACACCGTGACCGGCACCGGACGTGTCTCCTCCCGCTTCGACGGGCGCTTCCTCCGGGGCGACGTCGGCATGGGTCTGGGACGCCAGGGATACGCGGTCGTCTTCGAGAAGCAGCAGGCCATGGTCTTCGACCCCGTCACCTCCGAGGTGTCGCCCCCCTTCGCGGAGCCGCCCCACGGGGAGGGATGGGACGGCGGCTTCGTGCACCTGGCGGACGCGGAGCTGGAGCTGGTCTTGAGCGTGGCCGAGATCGTGACGCGTACCGAGGTCGGCCGCCGGGACCAGCGCGCCGAGCTCTGGGAGCTCAAGGGAGAGGGAGCCCATCTGCGCGGCGTCTTCAAGGACATCGACGAGGGAAGCCCGAGGGCCGGGAGGCGACCGTCGTCTCGCCGGTACGCGCACGAGGTGGCGGCGTACAAGCTCGACCGAATGCTCGATCTCGGCATGGTGCCGGTGGCGGTGCTCCGCACGAACGAGGGCCGCCGCGGTGCGCTGCGGGCAGTCGTTGAGACGGCCCTCGACCTGGTGTCAATCCGGAGCCGCCACGCCCTGGAAGGCCTGGGCACGGAGGAGGCGATCCGGGCAATCGCGGAGGCCTACGGGATCGGCGTCGACGAGCTCAGGGAGCAGGTCATCCGGTTCCGCGTCTTCGACGGTCTCATCGGCAACCAGGAGCGCGAGGACGAAGACAAGCTGTTCGTCCCGGCCGAGGGCCACGTGTGCCTGGTGGACCACGAAAAGGCGTTCCCGCTCTCGACCGATCTCGATCCCGACCTGCTGTCCCCGTGCCAGCCCGTCCCCCCCGACCTGCGGAACGCCCTGATCATGTTGGACATGGAAACGCTGCGAGCCACTGTGGGCGACTACCTCACCACAGGCCAGATCGAAGCGCTCCTGAAGCGACGCGACGTCGTGCTGGAGCTCTGCCCGTCGTCGATGCCCACGCGCCGGGGAGGGGGCTCGGCATACCCGCTGGGCGACAAGTCCGCGAGCAGACGGGATCCAAATCAACAGAACCC
>JAJDNV010000109.1 GCA_022340545.1 Acidobacteriota bacterium
AGGTCCGCGATCCAGATCGTGCCCTCCGTGCCCACCTTGACCGCGGCGTGGTCGAGGACGAAGACGAGGGCGCGGGTCCGGTCCGGGTCCAGCTGTCCGTCCGTCCGCTCGTTGATCGTGCGGAAGCGCGAGAACGGAAGCTGCACCTCTCGCCAGTCCTCGGAGGTCCGGACGGAGGCCAGCCACCACTCCTCCCCGTCGTCGGCGGAGGCCGGGTTCTCGTCGCGAACCTGGACCCAGACCCGGAAGACCCCGTCCGCACGCACGTGGAAGCGGAGCCCGGTCCACGGGGAGAGGTCGCGCGGCTGGCGGTTGACGAGGGCGCACCAGGTGAAGGGCTGCTGCGGGCTCGGGGCCCCCAGGCGGAAGCCCAGACGCAAGGCTGGGCCGCCCTCGGGTCCCCCGCCGGGGTCGAGGGCGGGGGTCTCCATCCACGACGTCGGGTCGAACTCGGGGTTGAACTCGGACGAGCCCGGCAGGGCCGTCAGCTCCCGGGCCTCGGTGGGAGGCGGGGGCGGAGGGGGCCAGGCCGCGGCCGCGTCACGGGCTTCGAAGGTGGCCTCGTCGAAGACGTACACCGGGTTCGAGATGACCCAGGGAACGGGCCACCCGTCGACGTGGGCCTCGACCCGATACACCCCGGGCCCGGGCAGGGCGGCCTCGAGGGCTTCCTCGGACTCCGACAGGAGCTGCCCGTCCCGGTAGAGCCGGAGCGACGCACCCGCGGGGACGAGGCCTCCCGCGCGCGCGCGAAGCCCGTCGTGGAGAATGACCCGCTCCCCCATCGTCCAGTGCTCCCCCGCCCCGTCCTCCACCACGAAGAAGAAGCCGTCGGCGGGGGCGAGCGCGTCGAGACCGATGTGGAAGCGTCCGTGGCGAAGGGCGGCCAGCACGGCGGTGCGGTCGGCGTCGTCGTCCCCGGAGAGCGGCCGCTCGAGGAGCACGTGGGTGCGGAGGAGCGAGAAGACGGCCTCGTACGACGGGAAGCGCAGCGCCCAGGACTTCGTGAGCGGCAGTCGGCTGTGGGCGTCGGCGCCGTAGGACCCGACGACGTCCCGCTCCGCGAGCATCTCGTCCCACTTTGCCAGGGCCTCGTCCACGGGGCCCAGGCTCCGCAGGAGGGCATAGCCGGGATTCAGGCGATAGAGCCCGACGGAGAGAAGCAGCCGGGGACCGGCCCGGCGGAACTCGCTGTCACCGTTGATGAGCTCGAGGCCCCATGGCCCCGGAAGATCCCAGCCGGTCCAGCGCAGGTCCTCGCGCGACGAGAACGGGTGGGCGGCGAAGGAAAAGCCCCCCAGGTCCCGCACGTCCTCGAGGTCGTCGAGTCCCCCTCGGGAGAAACGGTACTGGGGATCCTCGGCGAGTCCGAGGCCCAGGAGGTGCCCGCGGACCGTCGAGATCTCCGATCCCACGAGCACGACGACGCCCTCGTGGCTCCCCTCGAAGGGCTTCGCGTCCACGTTGTTGTGGTCGGTGATCCCGACGAAGTCGAGGCCCACCGCCCGTGCGGCCCGGATCACCTCCTCCGGGGTGCCGCCGCCGTCGGACAGGGTGGTGTGGACGTGGACGACACCCCTCGCCCGGACGTAGCTGTCCGCAGGCGCCTCACCGACGAGCGCGAGAGGGGTCCAGAGGGCGAAGCGGACGGCGTAGGCCCCAAAGAGCACGAGGGCCGAGAGGAGAAGGAGTCCTGCGAGCCGCCCTCGCTTGGCCGGCAAAACGAGCCTCCTACTGGTGCGTCACCGAAGTCGTGTTCATGGGATGGGCGTCCCGGCGCGCAGGCGGCCGGGGCCCCCGACGAGGACCCTGCTCCACTTCGAAGCTGTTGGGCCCGCAGGCGGGGTGGCACGCCGAGCGCCCAACGCCCAGAGAAGACACACGACTTCGGTGACCGGGCACTACGTGCCTTCCCGCCACGACGCCAGGTAGCGCTTCTGCTCCGGGGTGAGGCGGTCGACGCCGATCCCCATCGCCTGAAGCTTGAGGCGTGCGATCTCGCGGTCGATCGGCTCGGGTACCCCGTAGACCTTCTTCTCGAGCCTCGCGCCCTTCTTGGCCAGGAACTCGGCGGCCAGGGCCTGGTTGGCGAAGCTCATGTCCATGACCGAGGCGGGATGGCCCTCCGCGGAGGCGAGGTTGATGAGGCGCCCCTCGCCGAGGAGGAAGATCCGGCGCTTCCCCGGGAGCGTGTACTCGTCCACGAAGGGCTTGACCTTGCGGCGGCTCTTGGCGAGCTTGCGCAGGCCGGGGATGTCGAGCTCGACGTTGAAGTGCCCGCTGTTGCAGACGATGGCCCCGTCCGGCATCCGGCGGAAGTGCTCGCGGCGGATGATGTGCTTGTTCCCGGTCACCGTGACGAAGATCTGCCCGATCTCGGCGGCCTCCGCCATGGGCATGACCTCGAAGCCGTCCATCACCGCCTCGAGGGCGCGGGTGGGATCGACCTCGGTGACGATGACCCGGGCCCCGGCGCCCCGGGCCCGCATGGCCACCCCGCGGCCGACCCAGCCGTAGCCGGCGACCACGAAGCGCGACCCGGCGAGCAGGATGTTGGTGGCGCGGAGGATGCCGTCCAGGGTCGACTGCCCGGTGCCGTATCGGTTGTCGAAGAAGTGCTTGGTGTTGGCGTCGTTGACGGCGACGATCGGGTAGCCGAGGACGCCGTCCTGCTCCATGGCCTTGAGGCGGATGACGCCGGTGGTGGTCTCCTCGGTGCCGCCGAGGATCCCCTCGATCAGCTCCTGGCGGTCCTTGAGGACCATGCTGACGAGGTCGGCCCCGTCGTCCATCGTCATCGTGGGCTCGTGCTCCAGCGCCTGGACGAGGTGCTGGTAGTAGACCTTGTTGTTCTCGCCCTTGATCGCGAAGACCGGGATGCCGTGCACCTTGACGAGGGCGGCGGCCACGTCGTCCTGGGTCGAGAGCGGGTTCGAGGCGCAGAGGGCCACCTCGGCCCCGCCCGCCTTGAGGGCGATGGCGAGGTTGCCGGTCTCGGTCGTCACGTGCAGGCAGGCCGAGAGCCGCTGGCCGCGGAGGGGCTTCTCCTTGCGGAAGCGCGCGGCGATCTGCTCGAGCACCGGCATCTGATTGGCGGCCCACTCGATGCGGGCCTGCCCGGCCTTGGCCAGGCGCAGGGTCTTCACGTCGTAGCGCATTCGGTCTCCTGGATTGCCTCTATTCGGTGATCGTCTCAGAGCTTGAAAAAGGCCTTCAGCTCGGCGGCCTTGCCCGTCTGCTCCCACGTGAACTCGGGCTCGGTGCGGCCGAAATGGCCGTAGGCGGCGGTCTTCTTGAAGATGGGTCGACGCAGATCGAGGTAGTCGATGATCGCCCTGGGGGTGAGCGGGAAGAGCTCGCGGATCGCCTTGACCAGCTGGCCCTCGTCGACCCGGCCCGTTCCCATCGTGTCCGCCATGATCGACACCGGCTCGGCCACGCCGATTGCGTAGGCGATCTGCAGCTCAACGCGCTCGGCGAGTCCGGCGGCCACGACGTTCTTGGCCACGTGGCGCGCCATGTACGAGGCGGAGCGGTCGACCTTCGTCGGATCCTTTCCGGAGAAGGCCCCGCCGCCGTGGCTGCCCACCCCACCGTAGGTGTCCACGATGATCTTCCGGCCGGTGACCCCGCAGTCGCCCTGGGGGCCTCCGGTCACGAAGCGGCCGGTGGGGTTGATGAAGAACTTGGTCTTGTCGTCGAGGAGCTCGGCCGGGACGACCGCCTCGATGACCTTCTCGCGGATGTCCTCGCGCAGGGTCTCGGTGGCCACCATGCTGGAGTGTTGCGCGGAGATGATGACCGCCTCGACCCGCTTCGGGTCCTCGCCGTCGTACTCGACCGTGACCTGGCTCTTCCCGTCGGGGCGCAGGTAGTCGAGGATCTCCTCGCGACGGACCTGGGAGAGGCGGCGGGTGAGCTTGTGGGCGAGCATGATCGGGAGGGGCATGAGCTCCTCGGTCTCCCGGCACGCGTAGCCGAACATCAGCCCCTGGTCCCCGGCTCCCCCGGGGTCGACGCCCTGGGCGATGTCCGGCGACTGCTCGTGGATGGCCGAGATCACCGCGCAGGTCTCGTAGTCGAACCCGTACTTGGCCCGGGTGTAGCCCACCCCCTTGATCGTCTCCCGGACGATCGACTGCAGGTCGGCGTAGGCCTGGGTCGTGATCTCGCCGGCAATGAACGCGAGGCCGGTGGTGACGAGGGTTTCACAGGCCACGCGGCTGTGCGGATCCTCGGCGATGAGGACGTCGAGAACCGAGTCGGAGATCTGGTCGGCGATCTTGTCGGGATGTCCCTCGGTGACGGACTCCGACGTGAAGAGGTGCTTTCCGTTCTTAACCATGGTTCCCCTTGCGCTCCCTGACGGTGGGGCGCGGAGCGCAGTTCACAAAGGCCGAAGTTTAGCACAGGGGCAGCATTGCCCCCCGCAGCACCGGCGGCCGGGAGCCGCATGCCGAGGCAAAGGGGATTGGTCACCGACTCTGCGGGCGCCAGGCCAGAGCGCAACGGCGCGTCCTTTCCTCGAGGACGCGCCGCTGCTCAGGGCCTATCTCAGACATTCCCCAGCCTGTAGGGTGGGGGGTTATTGATCAAACGCGGTTGGCCAACAGGCCTGACCCCGTCCGCGTGTCCCTTCCCTGGGGACACGCGGATGTCCAAGGCCTATCTCAGACATTTCCCTCCCCCTACGTGGGGAGGGATAGGGTGGGGGGTCATTGAATAAGACCTCAGGCCCGCGGGTGAAACTGATCATAAAGCTGGCGGAGCCGCTCGCGGGTGACGTGCGTGTAGATCTGGGTGGTGGAGATGTCGGCGTGGCCAAGCATGGCCTGGAGCGAGCGGAGGTCGGCCCCCCGCTCCAGGAGGTGGCTGGCGAACGAGTGGCGCAGGACGTGGGGGGTGAGGATCCGCTCCACCCCCGCGGTAACCGCGTGCCGCCGCACGATACCCCACAGCCCCATGCGCGAGAGCGTCCTGCCGCGGTGGTTGACGAACAGCGTGGGCACCGGGCGCCCCCGGGTCAGCCGCTCGCGGGTCTCGGCGAGGTAGCGCCTGATCCAGCCGCGGGCCACCTTTCCGAGCGGGACGAGACGCTCCTTCTGGCCCTTCCCCATCACGCGGACGATGCCGAGATCCATGTCCAGCCCCTCCGCCCGCAGGCCGATCACCTCGGATGCGCGCAAGCCGGTGGCGTACATGAGCTCGAGGATCGCCCGGTCGCGCAGCCCGAGGGGCTTGTCGAGGTCGGGGGCCTCGAGCAGCGCCTCGACCTGGGTGGGCGTGAGGTAGCGCGGAAGCGCCCGGAACGCTCGGGGGGCGCGCAGGTTCTCCATGGGATCGGCGTCGATGAGGCCCTCGCGCACGCCGTAACGGTAGAAGCCCCGGACGGCGTGAATGGCCCGGGCCTGGGACCGGGGACCGAGTCCGAGCTCCCTCAGGTGGCCGACGAACTCCGTCAGGTCACGCTGGGCGAGGGCGAGGAGGGGCTTCTTCTTCGTCCGGGCGAACTCGGCCAGCTTCCCGAGGTCGCGGCCGTAGGCCTCGAGGGTGTTCTCGGACAGTCCCCGCTCCACCCGCAGGTGGTCGAGGTAGTCCCTCAGAGGCTGATCTCGACTCCGAAGGTCCACGTGCCCAGGCTGAGGCTGAAGAAGTCGCGGTCGTCCTGGCCTTCGAGGGAGAGCCGGTGATACCCGCCGGTGGCGGCCAGGCGGTCGGTGAAGTGGACCCGGAGGGCGAGGAGCCACTCCCACAGGTGCCCGCGACTCCCGACAGTGATCCCCGAGAGCTCACCCTCGAGGCTGAACCAGTCCTGGAAGTACACGCGCCCGGCCAGCCCGAGGACGGGGATCGGGAGCTTCTCCGTCTCCGCCACCCGCGTGGAGGTGTCCGCGTTCACCATCACCGTGTCCACGTCGAAGTACCTCACCCCGACGAGACCTCCCAGGAACCCCTGCTCGTTCGAGACGAAGTCCCACTCGAGGGCGGTGGAGACGTAGTTGCCCTTGAGCGAGGTGACGATGCGGTCCCCGAAGCGTGCCACCAGCGTGCCGTAGGTGAAGGGCTGCGGGGCGGTGGTGTCCCCCTTGAAGTCGAGCGGCGTCCAGCCGCCGGTGAGCTTCCAGGAGGTGCCGAGTCGGATCGCGCCGCGGAGCTGGTTGGCCCGTCCCGACTCCACGGCCAGGTCGCTCTCGATGTCGATGAGCGTGCCTTCGGCCTCCCCCAGGCCCTTCTGGAGCTCTCCCTGGGGCTGGGGGGACCACCACAGGTACTCGAGCCTGAGGACGTATTGCTCCTCCAGGGCCAGCCCCTCCTGCGCGAGACCCGGCGGGGGCCAGGCCACGAGAAGGACGAAGGCTCCGGCGGGCCAGAGCCACCTGCGGCGCCACTTCAACGTGTCTCGCATTGCTCGAAATCGGGCCAGAGTAGCACGGAACCCGACCCTGAACCCAACCCCTTGGGGGGCGCGACGGCCGGGGAACTAGGGCTTGGGTTCGGTCCCGGTGCGCCACCGGCGCTGCCGCACGATCGACCAGAGGGCCTCGGCCTCCCCCACCCGGAGCAGCCGTGTCAGGAGGGCATAGAGGGCGACGCCCAGCAGGACCGGCAGAAGCCCTGTGACGACATTGGCGCCGAGATGGCCCGAGCCCACGGAACGCTCCAGGGCCACGGCGGCCAGCCACACCACGGCGCCCATGACGGCCGCCGCCCCCGCCATCGGCACCATGCTGCGAAACAGGCCCCGTCCCAGCAGGCCCCCCACGCGGCGCTCGAAGAGGACGGCCAGGAGCCCGGCGTTGAAGAGTGACCCCAGAGCGGTCCCGAGGGCCAGGGCCCGAAAACCCCACGATGGGTACAGGGCCACGACCACGGTCAAGTTGGTGGCGATGGCGAGGCCGCTCGCGGCCAGGGGGACCCGGGGTCGATCGAGCGCGTAGAACGCGGGGGCCAGCACCTTCACGCCGGTGTAACCAACGAGGCCGAAGGAGTAGAGGAGGAGGGCCGCGGCGGTGGCCTCGGTGTCGGCGGCGGTGAAGCGCATCCTCTCGTAGATCAGGCGCACGACGGGCACGCGGAGCACGATCAGGCCCACCGTGGCCGGGATCGTGAGGTAGGCCAGCATCGCCAGGGACTGGCGCAACGTGGCCCGCAGGCCGGCGAGATCCCGCTCGGCGGCCCGCCGAGCGAGTCCCGACATGGCGATGGTCCCGAGCGCCACCCCGAACAGACCGATGGGCAGGTAGAGCAGGCGGAAGGCGTAGTCCAGCCAGGACACCGCCCCGCTCTCGTGTGAGGCGAATCGGCTGTTGACGAAGAGGTTCACCTGCACCGCGGCCAGGCCCACCGTGGCCGGGCCCATCAGGCGGGCCATCCCGCGCAGCCGAGGGTCGCCGGGCGCCCAGTCTGGCCGGAAGCGCCATCCCAAACGCCTCAGCGCCGGCACCTGGATCAGAAACTGGGCCAGGCCCCCGAGCAGGGTCCCGAGCGACCACCCGAGCACGATCTGGTCGAGGGGCAATCCAAGCGTCCACAGGCCCAGGCCCCAGGCGACGGCCATGACGTTGAACATGGCCGGGGAGAGGGCGGGCACGCCGAAGCGCTCCTCCGCGTTCAGCATGCCCATGGCCACGGCCGCGAAGGAGACGAGGGGGAGGAACGGCATCAACACCCGGGTCAGCAGGATGGTGAGCTCGGCCTTTCCCGGAACCTCGCTGTAGCCCGGGGCGAGGGCGGCGACGATGGGCCCCGCGAAGGCGATACCCAGGACGACGACCACGCTCAGGAGGAGGGCGAGGACAGTCAGGACCCGATTGACCAGGCGGAGGGCCTCGGGGCGCCCCTCCTGGAGCAGTGCCCGGGCGTAGGTGGGCACGAAGGCGGCGGAGAGGGCCCCCTCGGCGAAGAGGTCCCGAAGCAGGTTCGGGATGCGGAAGGCGATGCGGAAGGCGTCGGAGTGCAGCCCCGCCCCGAGGAGTGCGGCAAAGACCACCTCCCGGACGAGGCCCAGGATCCGGGAGACGAGGGTCAGGCCCGAGACGAGGCCGGCGGCCCGGGCGATCTGGACCCTCTCCGACGCCGTGTTGACCTCGTTGCCCAACGTCGCTAGACTATTTTTTTGTTCGCGTTACGAGGAGGACACGAGTGGCACGTCACACGTCGGTCATGAAGCGGGACAGGCAGAGCGTCGACCAACGGGGCCGCAACCGGAAGAATCTCTCCCAGCTCAAGACCCAGGTGAAGAAGCTCCGCACCGCCATCGACGCCGGCGACGCCGAGGGGGCCACCAAGCTCCTCTCCGAGACCGTGGCCGAGATCGACAAGGCCGCCAAGAAGGGCGTCGTCCACGACAACGCCGCCGACCGTCACAAGAGCCGCCTCACCCGCAAGGTCAACGCCCTCTCCGGGGCGAAGGCTTAGCCCCCCCCTCCCCTCCCCGGCAGGCCGCCACCACCGCCACGGCCAGCGTCGTCTCCGCGTCGGCCCCGCGCTTGATGCTCCGGTCCGCGCGGCCGAGCGCCACGAAGGCCTCCTGGAGGTCGGCGTCCGCCCATCGGCGCGAGGCGTCGACGAGGGCCCGCGCCTTGAACTGCATGTTCGCGGGGAGGAGCTTGCGGCCGATCTCGGCGCCCGCGATTCCCGCCTCGCGCATCGCCAGCGCGCCCCGGACCTGGCGCAGCGAGCGGTGGAGGGTGGCCAGGATTCGCAGGCCCTCCTCGCCCTCCCCCATCAGCTCGTCGATGAGCTCGAGGCTCGTCCGGGCCTCACGGGCCGCGATCGCGTCTCCGAGCAGGTAGAGCGGCCGGCCGAGGCCCCGGCCCAGGACGGCCGCCACGTCCACCGCGGACAGGCTCCGCTGCCCGGCGCCGTAGGCCTCGAGCTTGTCCACCTCCCCCATGAGGCGGCGCAGGTCCTGACCCACGCGGTCGATCAGCTCCTCGATCCCCTCGGGGGCGATGCGCAGGCCTCGCTTGCGCAGCTCTTCCTCGACGTAGGCACGCAGGGCGCGCCCCCGTTTCGGCTGGGCGGAGTGAGTCCGGGCCCGGGCGAGGAGCTGCTTCCAGACCTTGCGCCGGCGGTCGGGTTTGGCCGCCATCAGGACGAGCGTGACGCCGGGGGCGGGGTCCTCGGCGTAGGCCCCGATCCGCTCCTCGTCGCCCTTGAGCTGGTCCGCCCGGCGCACGACGATCGCCCGGCGGGTAACGAACAGCGAACCCGTCTGGGCCACGGCCACGAGCCGCTCCCAGGTGGTCTCGTCGCCGTAGACGACCTGCAGGCTGTCCTCGCGGTCCTCCCCCACCGCGGCCTCGAGGATGCGCTCGAGGGCCTCCTCCGCGAGGTAGGTGTCAGTGCCGACGATGGCCTGGATGGGGGCGCGAGCCATGGCCTAGTGTCCCGTCACCGAGGTCGAGCGCATTCTCTGGAGCGTTCGGCGCTCGGCGGCCACCCCGACTGCGGGCGCGTCAGCTTCGAAGTGCAGCTGCGTCCTCGGCGGGGGCCCCGGCCGCCTGCGCGCCACAACGCCCATTCCATTGACACAACCTCGGTGACGGACCTCCGGCGCTCTGCGTCCGCGGAGACATCGGAGGCCCACGCTTCCGCACCGCGCGGCATTTGAAGGCTACTCAGCAACCTGCCTCTAGAACGCCTCGAGCATGGCCGCGACGAGGCGGCGGGCGAAGGACTCCGACATCCGGTCGATCGACTGGTCCTCACGGTCGAAGAAGCTCTGGGAGTCGGAGGTCTCCAGGTCGTACTCGTCCCGCACCGAGAAGTCCTCGTTCTCCCAGAGAGGCTCCGCCACGCCCACCTTGCGGTAGACGACCTTGGCCCGGATGGTGATGGAGTAGCGGTTCGCCTCCGTCAGCTCGCCCTCGGCCTCGCCCCCGCCGGCGAAGTTGATGGGAACGACGTCGAAGGAGAGGATCTCGCCCAGCACCACCGCATCCACTCCGGTGGCCTCCTTGACGACCGTGAAGCGCCCCCGCCGCGTCAGCTCGCCCACCACCGCCTCGGTCACCCGGGTGTCGAGATCGACCCAGCCCGTGTTCGCATCCTCGAACCGGGGGACGCCGATCCGCTTGATCGAGGGGTCCGTCGTGATGCCCCGTCCCTCGAGGGCGTACCCGCAACCCCACGTGAGCAGGGCGACGACGAGGAGACCGGCCGTGGCCCGGGTCATTTCACCACCACGCTCACCAGACGGCCCGGGACGATCAGGACCTTCTTCACCTGCTTGCCCTCCAGGTGCTCGGCCACCACCTCGAGCGCCTTGGCTTTCACCGTCTCCTCCCCCGCCTCGCGGGCGACCGTGATTCTCCCCCGCACCTTCCCGTTGACCTGGACCGCGAGCTCGATCTCGTCCTCGCGGGCCGCCTCCTCGTCGAAGACGGGCCAGGCCGTTCGGACCAGCGTCTCACGGTGCCCCAGCCGCGTCCACATCTCCTCGCAGATGTGCGGGGTGAAGGGGTTGAGGAGGCGGATGACCGTCTCGAGGGCCTCGCGCAGCCCGGGGCGGCCCGGTCCCTCGGCGACCTGCTCCTCGAGCCGATAGATCTCGTTGACGAGCTCCATCAAGGCCGCCACCGCAGTGTTGAGCTGGATGCGCTCCTCGATGTCGCGCGTCACCCGGGCGATCGTCTGGTGCACCTTGCGCCGCAGGTCCCGCGCGGCGGGGGGAAGCTCGGCCGGAACCTCCGCCAGCGGCTCCGTGGAGAAGGCCGCAGCGTGGCGGTCGACGAGACGCCAGACCCGCAGCAGGAAGCGGTGCGGTCCCTCGATCCCACTCTCGCTCCACTCCATCGGGAGCTCGGGCGGTGCGGCGAAGAGGATGTAGAGGCGGAGCGTGTCCGCGCCGTAGCGGGCGACGACGTCGTCGGGAGCGATGGTGTTGCCCTTCGACTTCGACATCACCTCGCCGTGGCGGTGGACCATCCCCTGCGGGAAGAGGCGCACGACGGGCTCGTTGAGGTCGACGAGGCCGAGATCGCGCATCATCTTGGTCCAGAAGCGCGAGTAGACGAGGTGCAGGATGGCGTGCTCGATCCCGCCCACGTAGAGGTCAATCGGGAACCAGTACTTGACCGCGTCCGTGTCGGCGGGACCGTCGTCCTTGTGCGGCGAGAGGTACCGGTAGAAGTACCAGGACGAGTCCACGAAGGTGTCCATCGTGTCCGTCTCGCGCCGCGCCGCCCCACCGCACCTGGGGCAGGTGGCGTTGACGAAGGCCGGGACCTTCTCGAGGGGATTGCCCCCCTCGCCGGTGAACGGCGCATCGGGCGGGAGGACCACCGGGAGCTGCTCGTCGGGGACGGGCACGACGCCATCCTTGTCGCAGTAGACGACGGGGATCGGCGTCCCCCAGTAGCGCTGGCGGCTGATGAGCCAGTCCTTGAGGCGGTAGGTGATCGTCGCCTTCCCGAAGCCCTTCTCCTCGGCCCAGGCCGCCATCTTCGGGATGGCCTCCTCAGACGGAAGGCCATCGAAGGGACCGCTGTTGACCACCCGTCCCTCGCCGTCGTAGGCCTCCTCGAGGGTCGCCCCGTCGAGCTCGGGCCCTTCGGGCTGGACGACCACCCGCACGTCGAGGCCGTACTTCCGCGCGAACTCCAGGTCGCGTTCGTCGTGGGCGGGCACGGACATGATCGCCCCCGTCCCGTAGCCCATGAGGACGAAGTTGCCCACCCAGATCGGGATCTTCTCGCCGCTGTAGGGGTTCGTGGCGTGGCGCCCGGTGAAGACGCCTTCCTTGTCAACCTGTCCCTCGAGCCGGGCCCTCCGGTCCTGGGCCCGCAGCCGGGCGATCCTCTCCTTCCGCGCGGCGGCGTCCGGGGCGCCCTCGAGGAGCGTGTCCACCATCGGGTGCTCGGGGGCGAGAACCATGAAGGTGGCGCCGTAGATGGTGTCGACCCGCGTCGTGAAGATGCGGATCGGCTCGAGGCCGTCGACGGGAAAGTCGACCTCGGCGCCGGGAGACTTTCCGACCCAGTTCTTCTGTTGGACGAGAACCCGCTCCGGCCAGTGGTCGAGCTCGGCCATGTCGTCGAGGAGCTCGTCCTGGTATCCGGTGATCCGGAGGAACCACTGCTCCATGTCGCGCTGCTGGACCTGGTGCTTGCAGCGCCAGCAGATCCCGCCCTCCGCCTGCTCGTTGGCGAGCACCGTCTGGCACGACGGGCACCAGTTCACGGGCGAGTTGGCGCGATAGGCGATCCCCTTCTCCAGCATCCGCAGGAAGAACCACTGGTTCCAGTGGTAGTACTCGGCGTCGCAGGTCGCGATCTCCCGGCTCCAGGGATAGGAGAAGCCGAGCCGCTGGAGCTGCCGCTTCATCCCCGCGATGTTCTCGCGGGTCCACTTCTCGGGGTGGATGCCGCGCTGGATCGCGGCGTTCTCGGCCGGCAGGCCCAGGGCGTCCCAGCCGATGGGATGCATGACGTTGAACCCCCGCATGGTCTTGCTGCGGGAGATCACGTCGGTGATGCAGTAGTTGCGGACGTGGCCCACGTGGATGTTGCCCGAGGGATAGGGCAGCATCTCGAGGCAGTAGTACTTGGGCTTCCCGGGGTCCTCATGGACCTCGAAGGCCCCCTCGTCCGCCCACCTCTTCTGCCAGCGTGTCTCGATGTCCTGGAAGTCGTAGTCAGCCATGAAGAAACCCGCTGTCTCCTGAAACGGCGCAGTTTAGCACGGCACTCGCGAGGTCCCCTACGCGGGGACGCTCGGCAGAGCGTCGGCCTCTTCAAGAGGAAGCTGGGCTCTGCCTCGCTCGAATCGCTCCCCACGCCTCACGGACATTTCATTGCAGGAGGGGGGCTCCACGCCCCGCTACGGCGACCTCGCTCGCGCTCCACAACGACCTCACAGCGCCGGCGTCACTCCAGGTCCGATGGCCGGCGCTCGAAAGGGTTGACGACCGCGATCCCGTCGAGGTCTTGACCCGTGGGCAGGTCCTCGGTGAGAACGTATGTGCAGCCGAGGTTCTCAGCCGCTCCGACGATCAGGGCGTCCCAGAAAGAGAGCGAGAACCGATCCTGAAGGTCCCAGGCGGATTCCATCAAAGTGGCCGGATCGACGGGAGGGAGCCAGTGAGAGAGGGCGCGCACGTCTTCTCTCGCCTCCACGGGCGCCAGACCGGGCTTCAACTTCCGCGTGACCGTGACGTAGTACTCCTGCAGCACCTGGAGGCTGAGGCGTCCGCGCCGGGCCTCCCAGAGGAAGCCGAGCCACTCACGCGCCTTCTTCTGCTTGATCTCGACGCGCGAGTCTCGGGAGTAGACGAGGACGTTGGTGTCAACGAAGACGGGTGCGCTCATGAAGCTCGTCTCGCGCGGGATAGGGACGCTGGCTCAGTCGGCGTGGCTTGCGACCCATGAATCGGCGTCGCGCGCTCTCGTATCGAGATTCGGTCTCCATGTGCTGCCGCAGAAGGTCTCCGACGAGGCGGGCGACGCTCGTGTTGCTCTCGGCGGCGCGGACCCGCGCCCAGCGGAGGACCTCTTCTTCGGCTGTGATTGTGAGATTGGGCATGCCCTCTCCTTCACGAGCCTAGTGTAGCACGAGGCTCGTGGTCTCCCTGCGGAGGATCAGCGCGCAGCCGAAGGGCCCCGGTCCGCGGGCTGCAGCGAGCGGCCGAGGGGCATGAGGGCGATAGGGATGAGCTTGACGTGCTGGAGGGCGAAGGGGATCCCGATGATCGTGAGGGCCAGGATCCCCGCGGAGACGAGGTGAGCAACGGCGATCCCCCAGCCGAAGAAGATCAGCCAGATCACGTTGAGGATGATCTCCAGAGGCCCGTTGGCACCCGGCGACTCGACGATCCGCTTCCCGAAGGGCGCGAAGGTCGCGACCCCGAGCTTGATCGACTGGATCCCGAAAGGGATGCCCACGATCGTCAGGCACATGAGCAGCCCGCCGAAGATGTAGCCGAGGCCCGAGATCAGCCCGCCGAAGATCAGCCACAGGATGTTGCCCAGAAGGCTCATGGTTCATTCCTCCCCTCGATGCCTCGACCCGCTCGTCCGGAGAGCATCAACGTTCGACGACGGGCCAGAAGGGGGCCTGCGCCTTCCGGTACGCCGTGAGGAGGCTCTCGGTCCGGGGGTCGGCTCCGGGAGGCAGCGGCGGCGACGGGCGATCCAGCAGGCGGCCGACGGAGGCGGCGACGGAGGAGGCCAGGCCCTCGAGGCCGTAGCCGCCTTCGAGGACGGCGACGACGCGGCCGCTCGCCGCGCCGGAGGCCAGCGCGACGCACACGTCCATGAGCTCGGCGAAGCCGGCGGCGGTGAGAGCCATGCCGCCCAGGGGGTCGGCCGCGTGGGCGTCAAACCCGGCGGAGACGAGAACGAGCTGGGGATCGAAGGACCGACCCGCGGGCTCCACGATGTCGCGATACAGGCGCGAGTAGTCGCCGTCGCCCAGCCCGGCGGGCACGGGAAGGTTCACGGTGAAGCCACGACCCTCGTCCTCCCCCACCTCGTCGAGGGCACCGGTTCCCGGATAGTAGGGAAACTGGTGCGACGAGATGTAGAGGACCCGGGGATCTTCCCAGAAGATCTGCTGGGTCCCGTTGCCGTGGTGAACGTCGAAGTCCACGACCGCCACCCGGTCCAGGCCGCGGGCGAGGGCCTGGGCCGCCCCGACGGCGACGTTGTTGAAGAGGCAGAACCCACTGGCACGATCCGAGGTGGCGTGGTGCCCGGGCGGCCTGACGATGCAGAAGGCCCGGTCCAGCTCCCCGTCGAGGACCTCGTCCACCGCCCCCGCGACCGCCCCCGCCGCCCGAAGCGCCGCGGTGTAGGAGTGCGGCCCCGCCGCCGTGTCCGGATCGAAGCGGTGGCTCCGGTCCTTGGTCGCGGCGACGAGGTCGACGTGGGCTTCGGTGTGGACGGCCAGGAGCTCCTCCCGGGTCGCCGGGCGCGGGCTCCGCGGGGACAGCTCGCCCTCCAGGCCGGCCTCCTGGAGGCCCACGCGGGCGGCCTCGAGGCGGGCGGGATGCTCGGGGTGCCCGGGCCCGGCTTCGTGCTCGGCAAACACGGGGTCGTCAAACAATCCCACCTGCATCGTCGTTCTCCGCGTCAGGCGTCCGTCCTCAACCGCTCGGCCACGAGCTCGGCAAGGTCCTTGACCGTCACCGACTCCTCGACGTTCTTCGCCTTGGTGCCGTCGGTGATCATCGTCATGCAGAACGGACAACCCACCGCCACCGTCCTGGCCCCGGTGGCGAGGGCCTGTTCTGTCCGCGCCACGTTGACCCGGGTGCCCATCGTCTCCTCGAGGAAGACTCGTCCCCCGCCCGCCCCGCAGCAGAAGCCCTTCTCGCGGCTGTTGGCCATCTCGACGGCCTTCACGCCCACGCGCGACAGGACGCGTCGCGGGGGTTCGTACTGCTTGGAGTAGCGCCCCAGGTAGCACGGGTCGTGGAACGTGACGAGCTCGTCCACGCCCCCGGCCAGGTCGAGGGGCACTCGCCCCTCGGCCAGCAGCTCGGCGAGGAGCGCGGAGTGGTGCACGACCGTGTATTCGCCGCCGAGCGCGCGGTAGTCGCTGCCGAGGCTGTTCAGGCAATGCGGGCAGGTGACGAGGATCTTCTGGAACTTGTACTTCCCGAGCGTCTCGATGTTCCCCGTCGCCAGCTCGGTGAAGAGGTACTCGTTCCCCATCCGCCGGGCGGGGTCGCCCGTGCACTTCTCCTCGCGACCCAGGATGGCGAAGTCGACCTTGGCGGCCTTCAAGATGCGCACGAGGGCCTGCTGCGTCTTGCGGGCGCGGGGGTCGGTGGCGCCCGCGCAGCCCACCCAGAACAGGTACTCCACCTCACGGCCCAGCTCCGCGAGTATCGGCACGTCGAGGTCCGCCGCCCACTCCGTCCGGGAGTCCATCCCGACTCCCCAGGGGTTGCCCTGGACCTCCATCCCCTTGAAGGCGCTGGTCGCCTCCTGGGGGAACTCGGACTCCATCATCACCAGGCTCTGCCGCAGGCCGATGAGGTCGCCGGGGACCGAGTCGATGAGGACCGGGCAAACCTCGGCACAGGCGGCGCAGGTCGTGCACGACCAGATCTCGTCGACGTGAACCTGGGCGTTGACCTTCAGGTAGCGGCCGTCCTCACGGACGTCGCCCGGCTGATCGCGCGCGACGGCTGCCTTCGAGATGAGGGGCGTCCGGGGCTCGTAGGCCGCCTCCGCCTCGGCCTTCTCCTTCACCGGGCGTCCCCTCGGGTCGCGGAACTTCAGGATGTCGGCCCCGTTCTCGAAGCGCAGGTTCAGCTTGACGTCGTGAAGCACCTTCATCGGCATCAGGGGCTTGCCGGTGACGTGGGCGGGACAGACGGAGTTGCAGCGCCCGCACTCGGTGCAGGCAAAGGTGTCGAGCAGGCTCTTCCACGGGAGCTCCTGAACCTGGTCGATCCCGAACTTCTCGGAGCTCTCGAAGTCGATGGACGGGGGCAGACCGAAGCGCTTGCGCCGGAAGAAGTAGATGTTCGGCGTGGCGAACACCAGGTGCATGTGCTTGCTGAGCGGGATGTAGGCCCCGAAGCCCAGGAAGACCAGCACGTGGCCCCACCACGAGATCCCCTGCAGCCGCTCGACGGCGGGGGTGCCGAGCCCGGCGAGACCCGCGGCCACGATCGAGCTCACCGGCTGATACGGGAAGGGCGACGGATCCCCGATGGCCCGCTGCTGGAGGAGGACGGTGGAGCCCATCAGGAGAAAGAAGGTCACGTACAGCGCGACGATGAACCAGAGGATGTTCTCCGCGTCCTGCGAGCGGGGCATGAGGCGGCCGACGCGGCCGGACCAGCGGCGCAGGAGGGCGATCGAGGCGGTCACGAGGACCAGGGCGGCGAGGAGGTCCTGGCTCAGCCGGTAGACCGCGTGGACACCCTCCGGAAGGATCCACTCGTAGCTGAAGGGCTGTCCCCCGAAGGCCCTGCGAAAGGCGGTGAGCCCCTCGAGCACGATCTCGAGGTGTCCGATACACAGGGTCAGAAAGCCATACAGGAACGTGAGGTGCAGGAGGCCGGACACCGGCTCTTCGAGCACCTTCTTGTGGCCGAGGACGTGGGAGACCACCTTGCCCACCCGCTCGCCCGGGCGGCTGGTGAGGTCCTCGTCGCCGCGGGTCCCGGTGTTGACGAGGACCCCGAAGTGCCAGAGGCGCCAGAACATGAACCCGAACGCGGCCACCACCAGGGCGAGGGTGAGGACGGACTGGAGGACGGGAAGGATCAT
>JAJDNV010000391.1 GCA_022340545.1 Acidobacteriota bacterium
AGGGACCCCTCCGAAGACGCCCTGCGCGACGCGGTCGAAAGAGAGGACGCCTCCGAGCGTCTCGCCGCCCTCGTGGACGTCGCCGAGGGCAACCCGGGAACCCTGACCGCGGGCCTCGCCCGCCTCGCCGCCGGCCTGCTCCTCATCTCGGAGGAGCGACCGGAGGAGGCGCTCGAGCAGCTCGCTCACCGAGACGTCCAGCGCACCGCCCTGCGCGACCACGCACTTCATCGGATGGCGGAGGCCCAGGAGGCCCTCGAGCGTCTGGAGCCCGCCGCCCACTCGTACCTCGCCGCCGCGAAGGAGCCGAACGGCACGGTGGCCTGCGCCACCCTTCCGCCGGCGGCATCTCTTCTTCGGCAGACGAACCAGCTCCCGGCCGCGGCCGAGGCGCTCGAGGAGACCATCGCGCGCTGTCCGCGCGGCACGCCGGCGGCGCTGCTCGCCCTCGCCAACGTGCGACGGAGCCAGGGCGACCGCGCCGCGGCGGCAGCGATCCTGGACCGCCTGGACCGCGAGCATCCGGCCTCGCCCGAGGCGCGGAAGGCCCAGCCCATGCTGCGGGCCCTGGCCCGGTATCTGCCGTCGCTCTCCGACCGCCAGCGCGCGGAGCGCCGGCTCGACAAGGGCGAGGCGCTCCTCGATGCGAGGCAGACGAGAGACGCGCTCGACACCCTCCGGAGGGTGAACCTCGGGGCCCTGGCCGGCGAGGACGTCAACCGCGCGCGCGTGCTCCTCGGCCGGGCCCTGATCGCCCGTCGGCGCCGGAGTGAGGGCCGCGGTGTCCTCTCCAAGGTCCCCCCCGACTCCGCGTGGGGAGCCGAGGCGGCCTGGCACGTGGCGCAGGAGAACGCCCGGCGCACCCGGAGCGTCGCCCCCTACGAGGCCATGGCGGACGCCTTTCCCGGAACGCCCTGGGCCCAGCGCGCGCTGCGGGCGGCGGCCAACCACTATCAGAAGGACGCCCTCGACGAAGACGCTCTCCCGTGGTGGCGCCGTCTGCTGGACGAGTATCCGGACGGGCTCTACACCGAGAGCGCGGCGTGGCGAGTGGGCTGGGCCGAGTACCGGGCCAAGCGATTCGCCCAGGCCGGCCACACCTGGGAGAGGACGGCCCGAATGCGCCCTCCGGGCTCGGCCACGCCCGGCCTCCTCTACTGGGCGGGGCGGGCCCATCTGGCGCAGGGCGAGCTGGACCGGGCGCGGTGGCTCCTCCAGGAGACGGTCCAGCGCTTCAAGCACACCTACCACGGCCTGCGCGCCCGCCAGCAGCTCTCCCGTCTCGGCATCTCGCCCGCTGCTCCGCCTCCCCCACCCGGGAGCGAACCCTCGACGCGCCGCGAGGGCCCCCTCCCCGGACCTCGCCCCGAGCGCCTGCGGCAGCTCCTGCTCATCGACCGGCTCGACGAGGCCGCCGCCGAGCTGCGCCGCATGGGGCGCTCGACCCGGGTACGGGCCACGCTCGCCTGGGTCGAGTGGCGGCGCGGTCGCTTCCTCCAGGCCATCGATGTCATGAAGAAGGCCTTTCCCCATTGGGCAACGGCTGCCGGCGACCACCTCCCGCAGGCGGTCTGGCGGATCCTCTTCCCCCTCCCCCACGAAGAGGAGCTGGTGAGACAGGCGAGCGAGGAGGGCCTCGACCCCTCCCTCGTCGCCGGGCTCATCCTGCAAGAGTCGGGCTTCGAGGCCGACGCCGTGAGCCGCGTCGGGGCCCGCGGACTCATGCAGCTCATGCCCACGACCGGGCGCCAGATCGCGCGTCAGAAGCGCCTGCGCTTCCGCACCTCCGCCCTCAACGACCCCGGGACCAGCCTCGACTTCGGCACCCACTACCTCCGCCAGATGAGTGACCGCTTCGACGGGGCCGTGGACAAGGTCCTGGTCGGATACAATGCGGGCCCTCACCGGGTGGACACGTGGACGAGCCTTCGACCCGGCCTCCCGGAAGAGGAGTTCATCGAGACGATCCCCTTCACGGAGACCCGCTTCTACGTGCGTCACGTCCTCGCCAACCGGGAGGCATATCGTCGGCTCTACCGTCTCGGCCCCCACGCGCCGGACGGGGCGAATGGAGGTGGCCGGCCGTGAGCTTTCGCCTGGGCGACTTCAAACCGCAGATCGATGCCTCGGTCCTCGAGCGTGACGCGAAGGTGCGTGTGGATGGCCGGGGTCCGGACCAGCTCCGGCCCATCGAGATCACCACCGGATACCTCAAGCACGCCGAGGGTTCCTGCCTCATCGAGGTCGGCGACACCCGCGTCGTATGCACGGTCAGCTTCGAGGACCGCGTGCCTCCCTTCCTCCGGGGCAAGGGCGAAGGCTGGGTCACCGCGGAGTACGGCATGCTCCCCCGAGCCACCACCACCCGATCCCAGCGTGAGGCCTCGCGAGGCGGCCCGTCCGGCCGCACCCAGGAGATCCAGCGCCTGATCGGGCGATCCCTCCGCGCGGTGGTCGACATGAAGGCCCTCGGGGAGAGAACGGTCTGGGTCGACTGCGACGTCGTCCAGGCCGACGGGGGCACACGTTGCGCCTCCATCACCGGGGCGTTCGTGGCCCTCGTCGAAGGTCTGCGGGTCCTCCGCAAGAAGGGCGTGTTCGCGACGCTGCCCGTGCGCGACTTCGTCGCCGCGGTCTCGGTCGGCAAGGTCGGAGACCAGGTCCTCCTCGACCTGAAGTACGAGGAGGACTCGGCGGCCGAGGTCGACATGAACGTCGTCAAGACGGGCGACGGCCGCTTCGTGGAGGTTCAGGGCACCGCCGAGGGCCAACCCTTCAGCGAGGAGGAGATGGGCACGCTCATGGCCGCCGCGAACGAGGGCATCCGCCAGCTGGTCGACCTGCAGAGGAAGACGCTCGGCGACTTCGAGCTGAAGAAGGGCTAGTGCTGCGTCACCGGGGTCGTGTTCAGAGGACGGGCGTGGAGGCGCGCAGGCGGCCGGGGCCCCCGACGAGGACGCAGCTGTGCTTCGAAGCTCATGCGTTCGCAGTCGGGGTGGCCGCCGAGCGCCCAGCGCTCTGGAGAACGTACACGACCTCGGTGACAGGGCACTAGCCTCTCTTCGCCTCCGCGACCAGATCGCACAGGAACTTCCGCAGCCGGGCGAAGGCCTTCCCACGGTGGCTCACCCGGTCCTTCTCCTGCCGCGGCACCTCGCCGAAGGTCTTCCCGAACGGCGGGTAGAAGAAGAGGGGGTCGTACCCGAACCCGTTCGGGCCTCGCGTCTCCTCCGCGATGAACCCCTCGACCTGCTCCTGCGCCTGGAACAGCACGCTGTCTCCGCGGGCCACCACCACCGCGCTCGTGAAGTGGGCCGCGCGCTTCTCGTGCGGCAGCCCCTTCAGCTTCTCGAGCAGCAGCCGGTTGCG
>JAJDNV010000114.1 GCA_022340545.1 Acidobacteriota bacterium
AACGAGCTCTACGCCCAGCTCTTCCCGGGCGGCGCCCCGCGGACGACCGCGGAGACCGTCGAGCCGGCGGTCGAGATGGGGGAAGCGATGCCGGGCGTGCCGTTCGGCCCGCTCCGCGTCCAGGCCGGCCTCGACGTCCGCTACATCGACGCCGACACGTTCGTCGAGTCCAGCGGAGAGCCGGTGCGCGACCGCTACCTGGAGGTCGTGCCCCGCATCGCGGCGACTGCTCCGGTGAGCGACGGCCGGGTGACCTTCGAGTACATGCCGTTCCTCCGGGCATTCGCCACCTACGACCAGATCAACAGGAGCAGCCACCGCATGAACCTCGGGCTCGATCTACCCGTGGGTCCCAGTGTCACCCTCCGGGCGGAGGACTCCTTCGTCAGCGGGACCCTGGACACCCGGGAGGTCGACCCTGGAGGCGAGTACTTCTACGGCCTTGGGCAGTTCCGCCGGAACACCCTCAGCGGAGGTATGAGCATCCTCCTCGGGCAGCGCAGCAGCCTCGAGCTCGACGGCGGGGCGCGCACCGTCCGCTTCCAGGAGCCCTCCACGTTCTTCGACTACGACACCCGGTTCGCCACCGCCGGGCTGGGCTACGAGCTCTCGCCGAACCTGAGGGCCATCGTCGCTTATCAGTACGACACGGTGCCCACTCCCGCCGAGCGGCCGGAGGCCGAGTCGCGGGCCCACAACGCCAAGGTCACCCTCTCCGGAGACATCACGCCCCTCCTCACCGGGGAGATCTTCGCGGGATACCGTGACCAGAAGAACCCGAACGCCGGCGAGGGCGGGACCAGCTACAGCGGCTTCATCATGGGCGGCTCCCTCACCCGGCAGTTCAGCCGCAGGTCCGACGTGACGTTCTTCGTGAACCGTTCGACCCCGGCCTCCGCTTTCGAGAACAACGCCTTCTACGTCTTCACCGCGCTGCAGGGCTCGGGCCGGTTCCCGTTGCCCCTCCAGCTCCAGGCGCAGGGCGGCCTCGGCTATCAGTGGAACGACTACCGCACGGCGTCGGCAGAGCTCGGTATTCCCCGCGAAGACCGGATCCTCGCCTGGTACGTGGGACTCCGGCGCCCCGTGCACCGGCAGCTCTTCCTGAGCGCCACCTACCGTCGGCAGGAGCGTCGATCGAACCTCGACGCCTTCGACGTCAACTCCGACGGCTTCATCTTCCAGCTGGAGTGGGACATCTTCGGATCCAACCCGTGATGGCACGTGCTCTGACCCTCGTCGTGCTGGTCCTGCTCGCCCTGCCGGCGCCGGGCGCGGGCGAGCCGTACCGGGTGGGTCCCGGCGACGTGCTGGAGGTGGCCGTCCGCGACCGCTCGGACCTCTCGCGGATGCCCACGGTCCAGACGACGGGAAGCGTCTTCCTGCCCCGGGCCGGGGACGTGGCGGTGGCCGGCCTGAGCACCGCGGAGATCGCGGAGCGGATCGCCCCTCTCCTCGTAGCCGACGACCTCCCGGCTCCCGAGGTTGCGGTGCGGGTGAGGGAGTACAAGAGCCAGTTCGTGTGGGTCCACGGTCAGGTGCTGAACCCGGGGCGAAAAGCCCTGCGCGGCGGCACCCGCCTCATCGACGCGCTCCTCGACGCCGGCGGCTTCACCGCCCGGGCCTCGGGGCAGGTGACGCTCGAGAGGCAGCAGGGCACCCTTCCCGACGGGCGGCGCTCGCTCACGGTCCGCTTCGTTGGGGGCGAGCCGTCACCCGAGGAGATCGACGACCTCAGCCTGCCTCTGGTGAACGGGGACACCATCTTCGCGGGAACCCAGCACTGGGTGACCGTGGGCGGCGAGATCGCCCGGCCCGGCCGCTACCCCTTCGAGGAGGGCCTGACGCTCACCCGCCTCATCGAGCAGGCGGGCGGGCGCACGCCGTTCGGTGCCGATCGGGTCACCGTGGGTCGTATTGACGCGGCCACGGGCGGGACGAGCGACATCGAGGCCGACCTCAAAGCCATCCGGTCCGGCAAGGCTGAGGATCTCGTCCTGACCCCGGGAGATCGGGTGGCGGTCCAGACGAGAGGGCTTTGAGCACGACGCCCCCCCTTCCCCGCCACGGCTACGCCGATCCCGCTCCCCCGGAGGCCGGCGTTCCCGAGCGTGATTTCGACGTCCGCTACTACACCGACCTGTTGTGGCACCGAAGGATCCTGCTGGCCGCCACCGCCATCGGCGGCCTCGCCCTCGGGATCCTGGCCGGCGAGCTTCAGACCCCCCGATATCAGGCCCGCACCTCCCTCCAGGTCCGGCCGCCCAACCCGACCTCGCTCGCGGTCACCGACGCCCTGGTCCAGACCGGCAACCCCATCCGGGACCGCCAGTTCTTCAACACCCAGCTCAACGTGCTGCGCTCACGGTCGATCGCCGAGCGGGTGGTGGAGCGCCTCAAGCTGGAGGACCGCGCCGACTTCAAGGAGTACGGCGACGCCACCGCGTTCTTTCTCACCCACCTCTCCATCCAGCCGGTCCCCGACACCTACGTCGTCGAGGTGCGTCTGACCAGCCACAACCCGCAGGACGCGGCCCTGTGGGCCAACACCCTGACCGACATCTACATGGACTACAGCATCGAGGGGCGGGTCCAGGCCGCCGAGCGCGCCTACCAGTGGGTGACGGAGCGGCTGGCGGTGACCCAGAACGAGATGGAGGAGGCGCAGGACAAGCTCCTCAAGAGCTACCAGGGCCAGGACCTCTACGTGCCCGAGGGCAGCGTGTCCGCGATCACCACGTCGATCACCACGCTCAACGAGGACCACATCCGGGCCCAGGCGCGGCGGATCGAGCTCGAGGCCGAGCTGGGGGAGTTCCGGTCGATGCGAAACCGGGGGCGCTCTCCCGACACGATCCCCCAGGTGGGCGAAGACGAGACGGTCTCCCAGATCAACGGCCGCATCCAGTCCCTCACCCTCGAGCTGACGCAGCTGCGCGAGAAGTACAAGGCGGGGCACCCGGAGGTGCAGAAGGTCCAGGCCCAGCTGGAGCAGCTCGAGAACGACAAGGAGGCTCGGGTCTCCCAGATCGAGGAGAGCCTGCGTGCGGAGTACCGGCAGCTGCGGAGGCGGGAGGCCGAGCTCAAGGCGGCGATCGAGGGGCACAAGACCCGGGCCGCCGAGCAAAGCCGCAAGCTGACTGAGCTCGAGTCGCTCAAGAAGCAGGCCGACGCCGCGGGCGGGCTCTACGGGGTGCTCCTCCAGAAGCTGAACGAGACGAACATCGCCGCCTCGATCCAGGACGACAACGTCCGTCTGCTGGACCGGGCGGTCGTCCCCACCAGCCCGGTCTGGCCGCGGAAGCGTCAGCTCGCCCTGGTGTCCCTGCTCGCCGGCCTGCTGCTCGGGGCGGGCTGGGTGCTGCTGCGGGACGCCCTCGACAACAAGATCAAGGACGCCGACGACGTGGAGCGGCGGCTGCACCTGGAGGTGCTCGCCGCCATCCCCAAGTACGCGAGGGAGGACGACGAGCTCGCCAAGGAGGCCTACCAGAACCTCCGGACCGCGCTCCTGTTCTCGCGCCGCAAGGACCGGGGCCACGTGGTGCTCGTCACCGGGGCCGCCCCGGGCGAGGGGAAGACCACGACGCTCCTGCAGCTCGGCCGGCGGCTCGCCGACGCCCAGGAGCGGACGGTGGTGGTTGACTGCGACCTGCGCAAGGCCAACCTGCACACGCGGCTCAACGTCTCGCGCGAGCCGGGCTTCACCGACTACTTCCTGCGCCCGGTCGAGCTGATGACCCTCGTGCGCTCAACGCGATTCGCCAACCTGTCCATCATCCCCGCCGGGGCCCTGCCCCCGAACCCGCCCGCCCTCATTGCCCGCGAGGAGTTCGAGACCGCGCTCGAGCAGCTTCGACAGAGCTTCCAGTGGATCCTCATCGACTCGCCCCCGGTGGCGGCGGTGACCGACGCCCTCCTCCTCGCCCGCCAGGCCGACTCCACGGTGCTGGTCGTGCAGCAGAACCGGGTGGACCGGGCCGTCGTCAAGCGCGCCGTGGCCTCGCTGCGCAAGGTCACGCCCCGCGTCGTGGGCGCGGTGCTGAACGCGGTGGACATCAAGTCCAAGGGGTACTACGGATACGGGTACGGGTACGGATACGCCTACGGAAAGAGCAAGTCGTCGGCGCCACGCGGCCGGAGGATGGTGGGCCACCGGTCGCGAAAGGCTCGGGTGACCCCGACCGCGGAGGTGAGCGATGCGTCCCCTTCCTAGCTGGCTCCTCGCGCTGAGCGGTGTCGTGGCGCTGGCCGCGGCCCTGGCTCTGCCGGCCTCAGCTTCGGCCCAGGCGACGGCGGCGTCCTTCGGCCAGCTCGCCTACGTGGAGAGCGGCGTCGAGCAGGCCACCGGGAGCGGGGACTGGCGCGAGGCGGCGGAGGGCGGCGCCTTCGAGATCGGGGAGCGGCTGCGCACCGGCCCCCAGGGCCTGGCCCGTCTCGAGCTGCCGTGGATGTCGCTCTCCCTGAGCCCGGGCTCCGACGTGCGCGTCCCCGACGAGTTCTTGCTCTCCGCCGTCCTCGAGAAGGGGCGGGCCGTCGTCGACGCGGAAGAGCACCCGGTGCTGAAGATGGAGACCGCGGAGGCCGAGATCCGGGGAACCGGTCGCGCGGTCGTACGCCGCGAGTCCGGCCGCACCCTCGTCACCTGCCTGGCCGGGCGATTCCTGGTGGAGGGTCAAGGCCGCGGGGTGAGCCTGTCGCCGGGGCAGGGCACCGTGGTGAGCGCCGGGCGCGCCCCCTCGGCCGCACAGGACACGCCTGCCCCACCCGCGGAGGAGGGCCTCTGGCCGGGCGACGATCCCGTCTTCACCGATCCGGGCGAGGCCGTGGAGCTGCGCTGGGAGGCGGACGCCCCCGCCTACCAGGTCGAGATCCTGCCGGTCGGCACCGACATCGTGCTGCTCCAGCGCGACGTCGGTCCTCCCCCGGCTCGTCTCGCGATCCCGTGGAGCGGCGCCTTCCGCTGGCGGGTGGCCGCGCGCAACGAGAGCGGCCTCGAGGGCGTGCCGTCCCGGGACGGGCTGATCTGCGTCGACATCGCGGAGTGACGGCTCAGCGCGTGGGGTAGCCGCGCGCGGCCACGATCTGGCAGCGGAAGGCCTCGGGCGGGGGGCCGGCCACTCCCACGAACTTGCCGGTGTCGAGGGGGTTGACTCCCGGCTTCGCCCGCTCCGGCGCCACCTTGTTCAGGAGGGAGGCGACCCCTGCGTCCACGCTTCCCTCGGGGGGCAACAGGCGGATCGGATTCTCGTCGTCCACCATGTCGTCCCCCACGAAGCGCTGGACGGTGACGAAGACCTCGGTGACGCGAAACGCGGTCCCGTTGTAGACGGTCAGCTCCAGAGTGGTCCCGGACCAGGCCGCGACCTGGCGGAGCTTGATCAGGTCGGGCTTGGGGAGGTCCATCTCCCGGTCGAGGCGGGGCGCCGCGGGGGTCGGGGTGGCCACGGCCACCGGCGGCGGCGCGGTCGGAGCCGGGACGGCAGCGGCGGGAGGAGGAGTCGCCGGGGGCAGGGTCACCGGTGCAGCGGTCGGGGGCGGCAGGGTGGAAGGGGGCGCGGCACCGGGAGCGGGAATCACGACTGCCGGCGCGGTGTCGGCGCTCGTCCCTCCGAGGGGGAGGGGCTGCGGGGCGGGCTCGGAGCTGGGCCACAACAGCCAGGCCACGAAGCCGGTCGCGGCCACGCCGGCCGCGATCCCCCCGTAAAGAAGGGCGGGGATGCTCTGCGAGGGCGGCGGCGCAGCCTCGGGTCGCGCGGAGACGGACGTCGACTCGGGCCGCGGGGCGCGCCGCGCCGCCTCCTCCTCTTCCTTGCGGGCGAGAAACGGGACGATCCGTCGCTCGACCTCCGGGATGTCCTCGGCGCGGGTCCAGTCGGCGAAGCCCTTGCGCCAGACGAGGGTGGCGCGGGGCTCTTTTTGCGCCAGCACGGATTCGACGAGCTGGTTGAGGGGCACCGGGCCCCTCCTCTGATGGCTCTGCGAATAGAACCAGCGCTCGCGCGCCATACTACTGCCTGCGGGGAACGGGACGCGCCTGCTCGGTGGACTGCCCGTCGGGGGCGGTGGCCTGCACCACCACCTCGGCCTGGTCGGTCCGCCTGACGTACTCGCTGAAGGAACCATCGGCGCGGACCGTGATCTCGTAGCCGTCCAAGGTGACGGTGCTCCCGGGCCGCGCGCGGCCGTGCACGTGGAGCACACCCGCCCCGACATCTTCGATCGCGGCGAGCGAGAGCGTGGGCAGGCCGAGATCCGGCTCGTCTTCGACGACCTCCGGCTCGGGCTCCGGGAGCGGCTCGACCGAGAAGAACGAGACCCGCGAGAAGGCGCCCTCGAGCCCGGCCTCGTTGACCGCGGCCACCCGCCAGAAGTAGCGCCCCACATCGAGACCCTGCAGCTCGTGGTGGGTCTCGCGAACGTCCGGCTCGTCCAGCGTCGCCGAGAGCAGGAGGTTGGCCTGGACCACGTTGTAGTCGAGGGCCACGTGGTACGTGTCGCCGTTCACCACCGCCTCCCACGCCAGCTCCGCCGTCGCCTCGGGTGGGCTCGTGAAGGGCACGGTCGCCTTCGGCGCCGGCGAGAGGAGCTTCGGAGGAGGCGGCAGGTCCTGCTTCTCTCCGGCCAGGCCCTGCGCGTCGACCTGCAGCGCCTCGTTCTCGCCGAGCGTGATGCGCTGGCCCTGTTGGGTCTCGACCTCGGCCTGCCCGCTGAAGACCTTGACCCCGGTCTCGCCGTCCGCGCCGACGTCGATGTTTCCGACCGCGTTCTGCTG
>JAJDNV010000116.1 GCA_022340545.1 Acidobacteriota bacterium
CAGAAGGGCGCGGGGGCGCCCAGGACGGCGGTGCGTATGGTCGGCTTCTTCGAGATGAGGAACGAGACCAGGTTGCCGCCGAGGCTGACGCCGTACAGGCTGACGCGGGAGGCGTCGACGTAGGGCAGCTTCTCCACGAAGTCGATCACCGCGAGGCCGTCGTCGATCGCGGAGGCGTTGTTTCCGGTGGACGGCACGTTTGCCGTGTTCCAGTCACCGCCGCGGTAGTCGCCCACCGCCACCACGAAGCCTTCTTGCAGAAACCGCTCCCACACCGGGCCACCGGTGGTCCCGAGCGACCAGCCCGAGATCTGCTCCATGCCACGCCCCCCGGGCGCACCGTGGAACATGATGATGGCCGGGAAGGGGCCCTCGCCCTTCGGCTTGCGGATCGCGGTCGCGACGTAGGCCCCGTCCTTCGACTTCACGTAGACCTGCTGTTGCGGAGAGTCGGCCTCGCTCACCACCCGCACGTACTTCTCATAGGGGAGGGCGTCCGCGCTGCCTCCGTGCCGATGGACCTCGGCGTGGGCGGCGAGGGGCAGGGACGCGACCAGGACGACCAGGATGTTCTTCATGCGCATCACTCCTCGGCCCTGGTCGCGGTGCGGGTGTCACCGGCCAGGCGGAAGGTGAGGCCAGTGGCCGTGCCGTCGGGCTTCAGGTCGAAGTCCACGTCCCCCGCGGTCCAGCGCAGCGAGAAGGCGCGCTCGGAGTGGGGCACGAGCTCCAGCGCCCGACCGTTCGCGGAGAGCTGGAAGAGCAGCTGGCCGCCCCGCCGCGTGATCGTGTAGTTCGCCTGCCCTCCTCCCGTCAGCTTGTACCGGCCCACGTACCGATCGAGCTGAGCGAGAGGCAGATTGACCACCGGCCGCGGGTCGGGGGTGGGCAGCGCAGAGGGCCCTTCCGGCAGCTCGCGCAACCAGATGTTCCGGTAGCGAACGGGGTTCCCGTGGTCTTGCAGGGCCAGGGGCAGCTTGTCGGCGTGGGCGGTGTAGGGCAGGGCCTGGAGCCACTCGGTCGGACCCCACGGCTCGACACCGTCCTGGACGAGGATGCCGTTGTGGATCACGGTGAACCGCGCCGGGGTGACGAGCCCGCCGTCGGGGCGGAAGCGCGGCCGGCGAAACACGATGTCGTAGGTCTGCCACTCGCCCGGGGGGCGGCACGCATTCACCAGAGGCGGGTACTGCCCATAGACCGCCGCGGCCTGCCCGTCGGGGTAGGTGTCGTTCTGATACGAGTCCAGGACCTGCACCTCGTACAGGCCCATCAGGAAGACCCCGCTGTTGCCACGGCCCTGGCTCCGGCCGTGCGGCGGCACGGGCGTCGCCCACTCCACGTGGAGCTGGACGTCGCCGAAGCCGCGAGCCGAGTACAGGAAGCCGCTGCCCGCGACCGACTCGATGGCCCCGTCCTTGATCACCCACTTCGGGGGACCGCCGTCGGCGCTGCGCCACTCCGAGAGATCCTTGCCGTCGAAGAGGACGATCGCGTCGGGCGGCGGCGGGACGGGTAGCGCCTGAGGCGCCGGCTGGACCACGGGTGGACGCGGCCGGCTCATGTCGTGCGCCTTGAAGCGGGTGAGCGACTGGGCGGAGGCGAGCGGGGCGAGGGTGGTGGCGGCGAGCGAGGCGATCACGAGGCCAGGGGTCTTCATGAGAAGGAGTCCTATCCGAACTGGACGTCCATGGCAAGCGGTGACCGAGCTCGAGCCCTCCGGGACCTTGTCTGATCCGGACGGACGCAGCTTCTCCGGGTCCGTCCCCGGCTCCCGGGGAGCCGGGTCGACCGGGGCCCCGTCCCGCCCTCGGCGACGTCTCGGGAGCCTTCGTCCGTACGTCGGGGGGGGTGGGGCCGGGCCTCAGGCCGTGGCCTGGCGGTCCGGCTCCTCGCCGCCCCAGCTCCGGCGGGCAGCTCGGGCCCTCGTCATCCAGCCGGCGACCGTCGTGTAGGTCACGGGAATGAGCAGCAGCGTCACGAACGTCGAGGCCAGGAGCCCACCGATCACGACCCGGGCCAGGGACGCCTGGATCTCACCGCCCACGCCCAGGCCCAGGGAGAGGGGCGCCAGGCCCAGGACCGTGGTGGCGGTGGTCATGAGGATCGGTCGGAGGCGCAGGCGTCCGGCCTCGACGACGGCGTCGGCGGCCCCCATGCGTCGTTCCCGGCGCAGCAGGTTGACGGCGTCCACCAGCACGATGGCGTTGTTCACCACGATCCCCACGAGCATGACCAGTCCCATGACGCTCTGGATGTTGATGGTGGTCCCGGTCAGGAGCAGCGTGGGGACCACACCGATGAGGGCCATGGGAACCGCGAGCATGACGATCAGCGGGTCGACGAAGCGCTCGAACTGAGCCGCCATCAACATGTAGACCAGGACCAGGGCCATGACGATGGCGATGGAGAAGTCGCGCTGGGCCGCGAGCTGCTCCTCGTACTGGCCGCCGTAGAGGATCGAGAAGCCGGGCGGCAGCGGCAGGTCCCGGAGAGCGGCCTGCACCCTCTCCACCGCGTCACCGAGGGCCACCCCGCTCTCGAGGTTGGCGGTCACGTAGGTCACCCGCTGGCCATCGACGCGGTCGATCTCCACCGGCCCCCGACCGCGGCGCCGCTCGACGAGACTCGAGAGGGCCACCAGTCCTCCCGACGGTGTGCGCAGCGTCACCCCGTCGAGGTCCCGGGCGCTCTGCCGGTCCTCCCGGCGCAGCCGCACGGAGATGGGGTACTCGTAGCCCCCCTCCCGGTAGCGGCCGGCCTCGATGCCGGCGACGTTGGCCAGCAGGGTCTGGCCCACGTCGGCCACGGACAAGCCCAGCTCGGAGATGCGCTCCCGGTCCAGGATCAACTGCTCCTCGGGCCGAGCCTCGCGGCGGCTCACACGCACGTCGGTAACCCCGGGCACCGCCTCCATCCGGCGCACCATCTCCACGGCTACGCGGTCCGCCTGGTCCAGCTCCCAGCCCCGGAGCTCGATCTCCAGGGCCTCGCCCCCGCCTCCGGAGCTGAACACGCGGTTCAGCATCCACAGGCCCTGCTGGGCCTCGACGTCGAGGATGCCCCCGGGCACGCGGCCCTCGACCTCCGAGCGCACCAGGTCGGCGAGGGCCGAGCTCGCCATGGAGCGCTCCTCCTGGGGTGCGAGCTTCAGCTCCACCGCCGCGCTATCGCCCCGGATCTCGGTGGAGAAGAGGCGGACGTCGTCGGCCGGCACCGCGGCCCGCACCTTGTCCTCCAGCTCGTCGGTGTAGGCCCGGGCCACCGCCTTGTTGGTGCCGCGCTGCATCTCGAGCTGGATGTCGATCTCGTCGGCGTCGGACTGGGGCGCGAGCTCGACGGGGATCAGCGGCCAGGCGGCGAGGGCCAGGGCCAGGGCCCCGCCGGTCACCGCGAAGACCCGGCCCCGGTGGCGCAAGGCCCACTCGAGGCGGTCCGTGTACCAACCCTCGACCTTCTGCTGCAGCCTCCGGTGGCGCGCCCGCGAGGCATCGTCCCCGGAGGGCCGTCGCAGGAAGCGCGAAGCCAGCATCGGCACCAGGGTCAGGGCCACGAAGAGGGAGCACACGAGGGCGAAGACCACCACCAGGGCCAGGGCCTGGAAGAGGGCCCCGGTGGTGGTGGTGGTGAAGACCACGGGGACGAAGATGACGCAGGTGGTGAGGGTGGAGGCCACGATGGCCCCGGCCACGTCCCGGGTCCCGACCTTGGCCGCCTCGCGGTCCGGGAGCTCGTCCTCCTCGCGTTTGCGCACGATGCTCTCGAGCACCACGATGGCGTTGTCGACGATGAGCCCGACCCCCAGGGCGAGCCCTCCGAAGGTCATCTGGTTCAGGGTGAGCCCCCCGAAGAGGAGCAGAGCGAACGTGGCGATCACCGAGATGGGGATGGCCAGGGTGATGATGAAGGTGCTCGCCCGGTTGCGCAGGAACAGGTACAGGACGAGGATCGCCAGGAGCGAGCCCCAGACCGCCGAGCGCTGGACGTTGCCGATGGACCGGTTGATGAACTCGCTCTGGTCCACGACCACCGTCAGGTGCAGGTCGTCGCGCTCGGCGTTGATGCGCTCCACCTCCCGTCGCACCGCCCGTGCCACCTCCACCGTGTTGCCGCCGCTCTGCTTCTGGATGCCGAGGCTGATGGCGGGGACCCCGTTCATCTCCACCAGGTAGCCCACGTCCTCGTAGGAGTCGTTGACCTGGCCCAGGTCGCGCACCCGCACCGGCCGCCCGCCGGGGGCCGCCACCACGGTCTGCGCGATCTGCTCGAGGGAGCGGTACTCGCCCAGGGTGCGGACGTAGAGGTCGTCGAAGCCGCTCTTCACCGTGCCCGTAGGGAGGGTCACGTTCTCCCGAGCGACTGCCTGCTCCACGTCCAGGGCGGTGAGCCCGGTCGCCCGCAACCGCTCCCGGTCCAGCTCGACGCGGATCTCGCGGTAGACGCCGCCGCGGATGTCGATGGCTCCGACACCGGGGATCTGCTCGAACCGGCGCGCCAGCTCGTCCTCGAGAAGCCGGGTCACCTCCTCCAGATCGCGGGTCGACGTCACCGCCAGGCTCACGACTTCGATGCGGTCGAGGTCGAGCTTGAAGACACGGGGAGTCGTGGCCTCGAGGGGCAGCTCGTCCCGGAGCCCGTCGAGAGCCGCCCGTAGATCATTGGCGGCCTCGTCGATGTTCGTGCCCCGGGCGAACTCCAGGCGGACGCTGCTCCGGCCCTCCTCGGAGCGGGAGGTCACCCGCTCCAGGTTCGGCAGCCCGGCGACGGCGTTCTCGATCCGGTCGGTGATGATCTGCTCGACCTCCTCGGGCCCGACGTTCGGATAGTCCACCCGCACAGTGAGCTGGGTGAACTCCACCTCGGGGAGCAGGTCGATGGGCAGGGCGCGGAAGGAGACGATCCCGAGGACGATCAGGATCAGGAAGGCCATCAGGGTGGCCACGGGGCGGTGGACGGAGACCTCGGTCAGCCGCACGTCATTCCCCCCTCGACTCCGCAACCTGGACCGCTTCCGCCCCGGTGAGGACGCGAACCACCGCGTCCTCACTCTCCGGGATCTCCGCCCCCAGGGCCGCGGCTACCTTTCGCTGCTTGTCCAGGAAGCCCTCGAGGAGGTCCTCGTCCTGAAGGTCCTGGAGGGCCAGAACCCGGCCCCAGGGGATGGGGCGGACCCGGGCCACCGTCGGTTCCTCTCCACGACGGTCGGCGCCCTGCAGCGGCCCGCCGAGCAGGTTCTGGCCGACCGTCACGACCCACGCCCCTTCTTCGATCTCCGTCACCCCGGCGGTGCCGCGGCCTTCGGCCAACACCCGCACTGGCTGGAAGGAGACGGCGCGGGAGTCCTCCGGGCTGTCGGTCGTGGCCTCCTCCGGCGTCTCGAGGCCCGCCGTCTCGTCCACCACGAAGACACCGCGCTGGCCCGTGACCGGATCCTCCCAGAGCGCGGTCACGGGGATCAGCGTGGCCTGGCGGCTCTCGCCGACGAGGATCCTCACCGTGGTGAACATCCCCGGCTGCAGCCGCCCGTCGCGGTTCTCCACGTCGATCTCACCGAGGGCGGTGAAGCTCTCCTCGGCGAGGAAGGGGGAGATGCGCGACAGAGCGGCCCGCCGCGGCTCGCTTCCTTCCCCGCGCGCCTCGATCACCACGGGCAGACCCGGCTTCACGCCCCGCGCCAGCATGGCCTCGGTCAGGTGCACCTCGACGATGAGGGCGTCCAGGTCGCCGGCCAGGAAGAGGACTGTGGAGGGGTCGACCTGCATTCCCACCTCCGCGCCGCGATCGCCCACTCGTCCCGACAGGGGAGCCCGCACCACCGTCTTGTCCAGGGCCGAACGCCTCTCGTCGGCGGTGGCCCGGGCCTGTTCGACCCGGGCCCGGGCCTCGTCGGCGCTGGCCCGCAGGGCGTCGAGCTGGGCCTCCTGCGTCTCGAGCTCCTGGGCCGCCACCAGCTTCTCCTCGGCGAGGGCCCGCGTCCGGGCCACCGTGGCCTTGAGCTCGGCCACCCTCGCACGAGCCGCGGCGGCCGCCGCCTCGGCGAGTCGGACATCGGCCTCGGCCTGCCGCAGCCGCTCGCGCGCCTCGGCGGCGTCCAGCCGGACGAGGGCCTGACCCTTCCGGATCGCCTCCCCGCTGCGCACCAGCACCTCGACGATCCGCCCCCCGATCTCGGGACGGATGGCCACCTGGTTGCGGGCCCTCACCCGGCCGGACACGGTCTCCTCCACCGGCAGGGCCCCGAAGCGGGCCTCGACGGCCTCGACCAGGGGCGCCGGGCGCGGCGTGCTCGTCTCCCGGGTGGCCGGCGCGCTGCATGCGAGCAGCGAACCCAGGGCCAGGACCGTCACCGCCAACGATGTCGAACGAGAGAAACTCACGGCCGATCGCCTCCTGCTTTGAAGACCGGTGGGGGCCCGCCCCCGTCGAGCGGCAGAGGTGCTTGGCCTTCCTGCCGCGCGGCAGGGGCCTGCCGGGCCCGGTCACGCTCAACTGACGTCAGGTACGGGGTGAGTCGATTGCCGATTATCGCCCGACCGAGGCCTCGGCGATGTTTTGCGTCGGTCGATTGACAAGAATTGACGTGCTGCCGGGGGGCCACGGCCGGACCGCGGACCACCCCGGTCCGGGGTCTCTGGACGACCATCGGGGAGCCGGCGGGTCCGGCCTGTCGAGCGGCGCTAGCGCCCCTCCGTCGAGAGCGAGCGGTAGTACTCCTCGACGAGGGGGCGCCAGCCCTCCGGGACCTCGTCTGACCCGGACAGGCGCAGCTTCTCCGGGTCCGTCCCCTCCAGCTCCCGGCGGAGCGCGTACTCGAACATCTTCAGGTCCTCGAGGGTCTCGGCCACGAGGGCCTCCACGCCGAGGGGATCGCCCCAGGTCTCGGCGCGCTCGAGCTGTCGGAGCTTCCGTTCGATCTCCCGCAGATCGGCCGGAGTGCCGCCGCCTTCGGAGAGCTGGGTGCCGATCCCCCGGGCGTCCTCGGCCCGCTGGCGGAATTCGCGCCTGAGCTGGCGGGCGCGGCCTTCGTCCCAGGAGGCGACGCCGCCGGGGCCGGGACTGCCGCCGGAGGAGGTGCCGGCGGGGCCGCCCGGGCCTCCGGCCTCCCGTCCGCCCTCGGCGACGCTCCGGGAGCCCTCGCCCGGCTCGTCGGGCGAGGGCGGTCCCTGCTGCACCCGCTCGCGGATCGACTCCACCCGCCGCACGAGGTCCCGGGTGCGCTCGAGGGCGGCGGTCCGGGGATCCTCCCCCGCCTCGCTCAGGGCCCGGGCTGCGTCGGCCACCTGGCGCGACAGCTCGTCGATGTCTCCGGCGATCTCCGCCTCGAACTGCTGGGCCGTCTCGCCGGGACGGCCCCGGACGACGCCCTTCGAATAGCGGATCTTCTCCTTGAGCTTGTTGTCGCGGATCCCTCCCGCGGCCTCTCGCAGCGCCCGCGAGGCCTCCGTGGCGTTGCGTCGGGTCTCGCGCGCCATTCGGTCGAGCTGCTCCTCGAGGGCCTGGACCTGCCCCGCCAGCTCGTCCTTTCGCTCGTCGAGGCGCCGCAGCCGCTCGGGCGCGTCCTCTCCCTGGCCGTCCCCGAGGCGTCGGACCTCGTCGGCGATCCGGTCCTGGTCGCGGGCGATCCCCTCGGCGAGGTCCACCGCCCGCTCGATGTCCCGCGCGACACGGGTCTCCCGGCTGCTCTCCAGGAGCTGTCGGGCGTCCCGGAGACGGTCGAGGGCGGAGAGACCCTGGGACAGTGCGCCGCTCTCGCCGGTGGCGCCGGCGCGGCGCATGGCGTCGGCGGCCTGCTTCAGGCGACGGGCCGTCTCCTGCAGACCGGGGGTCGAGTGCTCGCGGGCAAGGCGCTCGAGGCGGCGGCTCAGCTCCTCGGCCTCCTCGGCCAGGCGGCGTTGCTGGCCCGCGCCCCCGCCGCCCTGACCCGGGGACCGGGAGGCGCGGAGGCGCTGGCGCTCGACCTCCTGCTCCTGGCGGCGCGCCAGCTCCCGCAGGCGCTGCATGGCCTCGTCGACCGCCTCGTCGAGCTGCTGGCGCTGGCCGCGCTGCACCGCCTCGTACTGGTTCTCGAGCTTGTCCAGCTCCAGCTCGAAGAGGTCCGACAGGTCCTCGGCGCTCATGTCGCTGGCGCTGCCGCCCCCGCCCGCCTGTCCGAAGGCCACCTGAACGTCGCGGAACGCGGCCTCGGCTCGCTGCAGGTGCTGCAAGGCCCGCTGCTCGGGAGCGAGGGCGCCGTCGAGGTCTTCCGCCTCCAGCTCCTTCACCGCCGCCCCCATCTCGACCGCGGCCTGCTGGAGCGAGCCGGCGGTGTCGCCGAACTCCGAGTCCCCTCCCAGCACGCCGCGGTTCAGCATGCGTCGGTTCAGGTTCTCGACCTGGTCGCGCAGACGACCCTGGAGGAGGGCCAGCGTGGCCACGTCCTGCTTCAGCTGCCGGGGCTCCATGCCGCCCCGGTCCCGTCGCAGCTTGAAGGTCGCGGCGACGATCTGCCGCTGCTGCCGGGAGAGCGTCCCGCCGGCGCCGCCCCCGGCCGCGGCCGCACCACCCTCGGCGGCCTGGCGGTAGGCGCGTCCGAAAGGCCGGATCTGCATGAAGTAGATGTCGGTGCTGCTCTGCTGCCGCCCCGGCGCGCCGCGGTTGTCCGTGGCGCGAGCGAAGTAGGAGATGAAGTCGCCCGGCTCGAGCTCGTGCTCCTCGAGGAAGAACGTGTGGCCGGCCGAGAGCTGCTTGAGGGGGCGCCCGCCGTCGAGCCTCACGGTCTTCTCGGGGGCTCCGCTGACCGAGTAGACCAGCTCGAGACGCGTGAGCCCGAAGTCGTCCTCGGCCTCGACCTCCGTGAAGACCTCCTCGATGGCGGTGACCTGGGCATCCCGCCCGGGCTTCAGCATGCGAATGAGGGGCGGCTGATCGGACAGGACGTCGATCGCGTAGTCGGGCGACCCGGCCTGGAGGCGGCCGTCGGGGGAGGGGAGGTCGATCCGGTAGAAGGCCTCGCGCGTGACCTCGAAGGACCCGCTGAGCGCCCCGTCGGGAGCGAGCTCGAGGGGGCGGGGCTCGTCACCTTCGACCACGAGCTGGCCCCCGGGCACCGGCACCGTCGTCGCTACGCGCAGGCGCACCTCCGTGCCCCGCAGCGCCGCCACGTCGCCGCCGTCCTCCACGAGCTCCGGCGTGAGGCCCGTGTACTCGGGGAAGCTGTACTCGAGGTCGATGCGCTCGACGTACGGCACGTCGACGACGTCGAGGCGGAAGAGGTCCGACCGCACGCCGCTCGCCTCCACGAAGTAGTCGGTGCGGGCCCCGACGTCGAGCACCATGAAGCGGTGGCCCGAGAGGCCCGGCTCCACGGTCATGGGCCAGCGCTCCCAGTTGGCGCCGTCGCCGCGCTGCAGCGCCAGGACGACCTCGTCGGAGTCGAAGCCCTGGAGGCGGGCGACGATCGTCTGGTCGGCCCCCCGGGCCAGCGTGGCGTGGCCGGGCTCGATCTCGATGGAGTAGGGGCTCTCGGCCTCGTCCGAGTCCCAGGGCACGAGGAGGAAGGGCACGGCCTGGCGGATGAACGCCGGGCTGAGGAGGGCCGCCATCATCCCGGCCGTGGCCACGGCCGAGAAGAGACCGCTCACGCGCTGCAGGCTCCTCCGCTCCACGAGACGCCGGTAGTCGATCTCCTCGCAGCGCTGAACGGCCTGCTCCACGAGACGACGTGAGAGATCCGAGGAGAAGTCGGGACGGTCCCGCTCCACGCGCTCGGGGCCCAGCTCCACGGCGCTCAGGAGCGCCGCCTGGAGCGA
>JAJDNV010000117.1 GCA_022340545.1 Acidobacteriota bacterium
CCGCGCCCTCGTCTCCGCCGTGGGGGAAAGCCTGAACCGCATCACCGTCGACGGCGACACCTCGACGAACGACTGCGCGGTCGTCCTGGCCAGCGGGGCGGCCGAGGCGCCGGCCATCACCGGAGAGGGCCCGGACTTCGATTCATTCGAAACAGCCCTGACCGACGTGGCTCACCAGCTGGCGGAGATGCTCGTACGCGACGGCGAGGGTGTCACCCGCATCGCGGAGGTCCGGGTGGAGGGCGCGCGCAGCGCGGCCGAGGCAGACCGCGTGGCCCGGGTGGTGGCGGAGTCGCCGCTCGTGAAGACCGCCCTCTACGGTGGAGATCCCAACTGGGGGCGGGTCCTCGCTGCCGCCGGCCGGTCCGGGGTGGAGGTCGACGGCGACCGCATCTCGATCTGGATCGGCGACGTCCACGTGGCGGAGAACGGGGTCGCGCGCGAGTACGAAGAGGCCCACGCCGCGGCGGCCATGGAGGAGGATCCCGTGCGCATCCGCGTCCATCTGGGCTCGGGCGAGGCCAGCGGGTGGATGTGGACCTCCGACCTCTCCCACGGCTACGTGGACATCAACGCCCACTACCGGACATGAAGAGAGGGATCCGGCCATGAAGCTCTGGGGCGGCAACTACTCGGCGGACCCGGACGCGGCGTTCTGGGAGTTCAACCGGTCCTTCCCCTTCGATCGTCGACTCCTCGCGGAGGAGATCGCGGCCTCGAAGGCGTGGGTCCGGGCCCTCGGGCACTGCGGCGCCATCCCGGTCGAGGACGCCGAGTCGCTGGACCGCGGGCTCGACGTGGTCTTCGAGAAGTCCCTGAAGGAGCCAGGCTACTGCGAACTCGACGTCGAGGACGTGCACAGCTTCGTCGAGGAGCGGCTGGGAGAGATCGTGGGCGACCTCGCCGGGCAGGCCCACCTCGGGCGGAGCCGCAACGAGCAGACGGTCACCGCGCTGCGACTGTGGATCCGCGGCACCATCGACCGGCTGCATGCGGGCCTGGGGGCTCTGGTCCACGCGCTCGTCGAGCAGGGACGCGCCGGCGCCGAGGCGGTGATGCCCGGCTTCACCCACACGCGAGCGGCCGAGCCCATCACCTTCGGCCACCTCGCCGCCGCCCACGCCTGGGCGCTCGTCCGCGATGACCAGCGGCTGCGGGACGCGCGGGCCCGGGTGAACGTCCTGCCTCTCGGCTCCGGCGCCCTCGCCGGCGTGGTGCTCGAGCTCGACCGCGAGGCCATGGCGAAGGAGCTGGGCTTCGACTCGATCTCCCCCAACGCCCTCGACGCGGTGATGGACCGCGACTTCGCGGTCGAGTTCGTCTCCGCCTGCGCCCAGCTCCAGACGCACCTCGCGCGCCTCGCCGAGGACCTCATCCACTTCGCAGGGCCCGAGCACGGCTTCGTCGATCTCCCCGAGGCGTTCACCACCGGCTCGAGCCTCATGCCCCAGAAGAAGAACCCCGACGCCCTCGAGCTGGTGCGAGGCAAGGCGGCGCGCGTCGACGGGGACCTCCTGCGGCTTCTGGCGCTGCTCAAGGGCCTGCCCGCCGGCTACCAGAAGGACCTGCAGGAAGACAAGGAGGCGGTGTTCGACGCCGCCGACGCCGTGAATGGATCGGTGGCGGTGATGGTCGGCGTGGTCGCCGGCCTCTCGCTCCGACGCGACGCCATGCGTGCCGCGGCCGGGCAGGAGGAGATGATGGCCGCCGGCCTCGCCGTCGCCCTCGCCCGCGAGGGCATGCCCTTCCGCAAGGCTCACGGGATCGTCGGCTCGCTGGTGGCCGAAGCCCAGAGGTCCGGACGGTCCCTGCGCGAGACCGCATCCACGGAGCTGACGGAGCTCTCGCCTGCGGTGGCGCAGCGCCTCGACGCGCTCTTCGACCCGCTCGAGGCGGTGAGCGCGAAGTCGCTCCCCGGCGGCACCGCCCCGGACGCGGTGCGCGCCTCTCTCGACGCGGCCCTGGAGGCGCTGGGACGCTAACGGCCCCGGGCCGGAGACCGGGAGACTCCGTTCCTCGAGTGGCTCAGGCCGAGGGCTCCTCGCCTCCCCCACCCTGGCTCTGGAACGACTGCAGGGCCAGGTAGCGCTCGCCGAAGCGCTTCACGAACTCCGCCTGGCGATCGAACTGGTCAAAATGGCCCTCTTCGGCGGCGACGAGGTCCTCGAAAACCTTCTTGGAAGCCGAATCCGCGTTCTGGGCGCACTCGATGGCGAAGCGGTTGTAGTCGCCGATCGACTCCTGCTCCATCGCCTTGGCCTTCTCCAGCATGGCCTCGGCCTCGTGGATCTTCTCGACCGGCGTACTGGCCGCCATCTCCACCTCACCGCCGAGGAAGAGGATCCGCTCCGCGATCGTCTCGGCGTGGCCCATCTCCTGGATGGCGGTCTGCTTGAGCAGGTTGGCGAGGGGCGTGTAGCCGAGGTCGTCGAGCCGGAAGTGGAAGTACATGTACTGGTGGATGGCGGACAGCTCATCGCCGATGGCCTTGTTCAGAAGCTCGATACTCTTCTCGTGCAAGATCGGTTCTCCCTGAGGGTGTCAGGTCTTCATTGAAAGTGCCCGCTTCCCCGTCCCCGCGGGGAAGCGGGCACGGTCAGATCAATGCTTCCCGGGGGCCAGCTCCACCCCGCGGCGCTCCCAGGTGGCGTAGGCCTCCATGGCGACGAGGTCGGGGTCGTCGAGGCCCAGCGGCTGTCCCTCCAGCGGGTTCTGGAGGCACCAGTTGACCATCTCGCGAAAAGCGACGACTCGCCCCAGCTGCTTCTGGAACTTGGGGTAGGTCTCCGGATGAGTGTTGGCGGCGTTGGGGTGGCACTGGCCACAGGCCACGCCGTTGGTGCCGAGGTCCGGGCTTCCCCAGAGCGCCCGGCCCTTCTCCACCACGCTCATGAACTCGTCCTGGTAGCGGTCGACGTCCTCCTTCGTGAACTCGTCGGCGCGGACTCCCAGGCCGGTCACCATCGCCGCGACGGCAATGATGCCGCCCGCCACGACCAACAGCTTCTTCGACATCGCTGCCTCCTTAGTAGTGGACCTGCGGGGCGATGCGACGCGCCGGATCCTGGAAAGCCATGTCCTCGGGATGCCCCTTGGCGGCGTTGAAGGCCACCCGTCGGTTCGTGTTGTTGTAGAGGTTGTAGTCCATGGCAACCCGACCGGTGGACATGTCGATGAACTGCCAGCCGGTGGCATCGCGCTCGAAGAAGGGGTCGGCCCGGTTCATGGGCACGGTCAGCACCGGCAGATGCTGATCGGCCTGGGCGTAGCTCTGGGGATACGGCCAGGGCCACGCGGTGGCCATCACGGCGTGGAAGGCGATGTTGCCGATCTGGTTGTACTGGATCTGGTGCACGTGGCCGTAGACCACGGTGGTCTTGTCGAAGGGCTTCAGCAGGGCCTGCACCTCTTCCGCGTCGTCCGTCCAGAAGTTCCAGCCCTTGTAGATCTTCTGGATGGGGGAGTGGGAGAAGACGACGAGGGGCGTCTCCTTGTCGACCTTCTCGAGGTCCTTGCGGAGCCATTCGCGCTGCTTCTCCCCCACCATGAAGGGGGAGCCGTTGGGGTTGTCGAGGGCGGCCATCTCGAGCATGCGCTGCTCGGGAGTCGGCCAGCGCTCGTGGGTCCATTCGTCGAAGGTGAGGATCGAGTTGAGGACCACGAAGTGGACACCCTTGTGGTCGAAGCTGTAGTACTGGTCTCCGAACAGCTTGGACCAGTACTCGCCGAGGTCGAGGTAGTAGTCGTGCTCGCCCATGACCATGCGGGGCTTGTAGTCCAGTTTGGCGAGCAGCTCGGCCCCGTGGTCCAGCTCCTCCTTCGTGCCGAGCTGGGCGAGGTCGCCCCCGAACATCACGAAGTCGGGCTTCGGGCGGAGCAGATTCGTCTCCGCCACCGCCCGGATGAGGCCGCGGTCCCAGTTGCGGACGAACTCATTGCCCTTGATGTGCTGGATGTGGGAGTCGGAGATGTAGGCGAAGGTGAAGTCCTGGGCCGGGTCGGCGAAGGCGAGCTTCACCATGCTGAGGGGAAGGGTGCTCACGGCGGCGGCCGCGCCCGCACCCTTGAGGAAGTCGCGACGGCTTGCAGAGTCGGTCATGGCTTCACTTCTCCTCCAGGCCCAGGGACTTGGGAAGATCGGCGAACTCGGGGCTGGTGAGGGCGTCCATGAACGCCACAAGGTCGTCGATCTCGTCCTCGGTCAGATCGAGGGGGCGGATGCCGCCGCTCAGGAAGTCGTTGACGGGGTCGCCTTCATTCGTCACCCCGCCGTTGTTGTAGTGGACCAGCACGTCGCGCAGCGTCGCCTTGCTGCCGTCGTGCATGTAGGGAGCGGTGACCGCCACGTTCCGGAGCGTCGGGGTCTTGAAGCTGCCGAGGTCGTCGAAGCCGGTCGTCACCGCGAAGCGCCCGAGCTCCGAACTCCGCTTGTCGGTGAGGACCTCGATGTCGACGTCTTCTCCGGTGATCCCAGCTTCGATGTACTCGTCGGCCAGCTTCGGGACGTCCTGCTGGATGTCGTTGATGCCGACCCCGACGTTGTGGAAGCGGTTGTCGGTGAAGACGGCCTGGGTCTGCTCGATGACGTGGCAGGAGACGCAGCGGCCCCGGTTCACGTAGAGGTCGAAGCCCCGCCGTTGGGCGTCGGTCAGGGCGTTCTTCTCCCCACCGTAGAAGTAGCGGTCGAAGGGGGAGTTCCCGGAGACCTTCGTGCGCTCGAAGGCAGCGATGGCCTTGGTGACCTCGTCCATGGTGATCTGGTCGCCGCTCTTGCCGAAGACCCGCTGGAACGCCTCGACGTACTCCGGGTCGGTCCGGACGATCTCGAGGATGGGCTCGTGGTCGGCGAGGCCGCCCTCGACGGGATTGACGGGCGGGTGCAGGGCCTGGTCCTCGAGGCTCGGCGAGCGCCCGTCCCAGAACTGGGCGGTCATGTAGGCCGCGTTCACCACCGTGGGGGCGTTGCGGGTGCCGGTGAGCTTGTTGACGCCCTCCGAGGTCTTGAGGGGGCTGTCGGTGAAGGCCTTCTTGGGATCATGGCAGGTCGCACAGGCAACCTCGCCGGTGGAGCTGAATCGCTTGTCGTCGAACAGTTTGTCGCCGAGAGCGATCTTCTCGACGGTCATGGGGTTGTCCTCGGGAACCGGCACCGGCGGCAGGCCGAGGGGCGGGGCAGCAGCATCCCCCGCCACGGCTCCCGCGGCCAGCATCAGCGCCGCCGTCAGGAGCATTCCGATTCGAAATCCTGTCATGACGTTTCCTCCAGTTCGCGACAACGGCGGCAGACACCCCGCAGCTGCACCCGAAGGTCCGAGACCACGAAGCCGTAGCTCGAAGTGTCGGGCACGGGAAGGGCGTCGAGGCGGTCGTCGGTGACGTCGATGATGGCGTCGCAGCGCAGGCAGACGAGGTGGTGATGGGTCTCGGTGCGGCTGTCGTATCGAACGGCCTTCCCGGGGTGACAGGCCTTGGTGATGACGCCGATACGGGCCAGGCTCTCGAGCGCGCGGTACACGGTCGCTCGCGAGACGCGGGAGTCGCGTCGCGCCACGACGTCGTGCACCCGGTCGGCCGTCGGGTGGTCATCGAGGTCAAGCATGGCCTCCAACACGGCCATTCGCTGCTCCGTGAGGGGCAGACCCCCCTCCCGGCACCTGCGCCGGTAGGTCTCGATCCGCCGCTGCTTCGTCTGCCGGTCCATGGCATGGGCCCCGGGCACTCCCCCGGGGTGCCGCCGTGCGACTGAGACTTTGTCTCAGGGGTTCGGCCGCGATCAATGAACCCGATGAATCATTCATCGACCCCCCTGCCTAGCCCTCCCCACGGAGGGGGAGGGAGATGCCCCCACGGAAGGGGATCAGGGGGTGGCGGAGGGCAGCCGGGTCGGCCGCAGGGCGCGGTCGGTGGCGTCGCCGTGGCGGAGGACGATCCCGGGGACAGCCTCGACGTCCGCCAGCGAGGTGCGGAAGTTCACGATGCAGGCGCGCAGGGCAAACACGTCGTCGATGACGGCGTTCGAGAGGTAGACCTCACCGCTGGCCTTGAGGCGGTGGAGGAGCTCCTCGTTGAGCTCGTTCAGGTAGGAGTCGACCGCCTCGGTTCCCGGCTCCAGATCCTCGGGCACGTACCGAAACGTCGAGATGCTCAACGCCTGCGTCATCGCCTCGAGGCGAGGCTCCACGGCCACGAGACGGTGGAGCTCGCGGGCGAGGCGGATGTCGTCGCTGATCATCTCGCGGTAGCCGGCCCGACCGGCCTGGCGCAGGCCGAGCCAGACCTTCAGCGCCCGGAAGCCCCGGGAGTTCTGCAGGCCCAGCTCGAAGTAGTTGACCCGGGGGTCCTCCTTCTCACCGTCGAATCGGTAGTAAGGGGGCGAGTAGGCGAACGTGTCCCGGAGCGCTCCCGGGTGACGGACGAGCGCGCAGCCGGCCTCGAGCGCCGTGTAGAGCCACTTGTGGGGGTCCATGGCCACCGAGTCCGCCTCGGCGAGCCCGGCCAGGTCGGGCGGGGCCTCGTCGCTCGCCACCGCCAGGGCGCCGTAGGCCCCGTCGGCGTGAAACCACAGGTCGTTTTCACGGGCGATCGCCGCGAGCCGAGGCAGGGGATCCACCGCGCCGGTGCTGACCGTCCCCGCGTTCCCCACGAGGAGGAAGGGCCGATCCCCTTTCGCCCGATCTGCCGCGATCTGCCGGACGAGGGACTCGGCGTCGATCGTGAGGTCCCCTTTCACCGGGATCCACCGGATGCTGTCGGTCCCGTGGCCGAAGAGGTCAGCCGCCTTCTGGATCCAGGTGTGGGTCTCGCTCGAGGCGTAGACGAGCAGCCGGCCGGCGCGCTGCGGGAGGCCCTGCTCGCGCAGATCCTCCCCGCCCTTCGCCCGACGGGCGGCGAGGAAGCCGACGAAGTTCGCCATGTTGCCGCCGCTCACGAGGAGCCCCTCCGTCCCCGCCGGCATCCCCAGGAGCTCGGCGATCCACCGAACGCACTGGCCCTCGATCTCCGACGCCACCGAGGAGAGCTGCCACGCCCCGACGTTCGGGTTGACCGCGGAGGCCAGGAGATCGGCGAGGGCCCCGACGGGCGCGGCCGACGACGTGATGTAGCCGAAGAAGCGGGGATGCCCGTTGAAGGCCGAGTGGTCGAAGACGAGCGGCGCCGCCTCCGCCAGGAGGCTCCCCGGATCGGCGCCCTCCTCGGGAAGCCCGGCCGGCAGGTGCTGCCGCAGGGCGCTGGGCGTCTCGTCCGGTGCGACGGGGCGGCCGGGAAGCGACTCCAGGAACGTCGCGATCTCGTCGACCAGACGGTGGCCCGTCTCCCGGAACGCTTCCGGCGTCATCTCCAGCGGGGCCCTTCGGCTTCTCAGGTCGGTCGTGCCCATCGTCACTCCTCCGGACGTCTCGAGCCCGTCCTCGTCTGCGGTGGGGGAAAGGGGTGCGGCGCAGGGTAGCCGCGGCCCCCCTCACGCGTCAATCATCGCCGACGAAGGCGAAGGAGCCGAGCGGCCGCCACTCCCCCACCGCGCCCTGGGTGCGCCACACGTGGAGAGCATGCGCGTCGAAGTGCGTCGTGGCCTCGCCGGCCAGCTCGCGCACGAGCGCAGCCTTCACCGGCGCGGCCAGGCTGCCGTAGAGCAGGCTCAGATGCGGATCGAAGGACGCCTGGGGCTCCCGGCCGAACCTCCGTGCCGCGCGTTCGTGAGCGTCACGCAGCGCTCGCCTCGGGTGCGCCCGGAGAAACAGACACCGGAAGTGGTGTTCGAGCCCGTCCACGACGGAGAAGTCGACGGGGATCGGTGTGGTCTCGGCGGCAAGAACGCGAGCGATCGCCAGCACCTCTCGCTCGGGGCCCGGAACGCCGGGGAGCAACGTCACGTGAGGGGCGAAGGAGGCAGTCGCGAAGCGTTCGGCAAGGCGGCCGATCAGGGCGGACAGACGGTCGTGCTCCTCGCCCTCCGGCATCAGCCACAGCGAGATGCCCCTGGCCCCCGGCTCTTCCATGCTGCTATTCTCGGTCAGATCCACCCGCGCAGTCCGGGACACACGCCGCAGCGAGACGCAGATGCAGATCCACATCGGAACCAGTGGCTTCAGCTACAGGGAGTGGAAGGGCAGCTTCTACCCCAAGGACCTCAAGACCGCCGACATGCTGCGCTTCTACGCGGAGCGGTTCTCCTCTGTCGAGATCAACAACACCTTCTACCGGATGCCGAAGACCACTATGCTCGAGGGCTGGGCGGGGCAGGTTCCGCCTGGGTTTCTCTTCGTCCTCAAGGCGTCCCAGCAGATCACCCACCGGAAGCGGCTCAAGGAGACCGGAGAGCCTCTCGACTACCTGCTGAAGACGGCATCCGTCCTCGGGGAGCGGCTGGGTCCGGTCCTCTTCCAGCTTCCGCCCTACTTCAAGAAGGACGTGGGGCGGCTGCGCGAGTTCCTCGCCCGACTCCCGGAGGGACGACCGTTCGCCTTCGAGTTCCGCCACGAGACCTGGGCGGACGACAAGGTCCGCGACGCGCTCCGCGAGCGCAACGCCGCCCTCGTCTGCGCCGACACCGAGGGCTCCGGCAAGGACGGCGCGCCGATCGTGCCCACCGCCGACTGGGGCTACCTGCGCCTGCGCCGGTGCGACTACTCCGAAGTGGAGCTCGCACCCTGGGCCGACCGCATCCGCACCCAGCCCTGGCGGCGGGCCTTCGTCTTCTTCAAGCACGAGGACAATCGTCCCCTGGCCTGGGAGACGATCCGCCGGTTCCAGGACGAGCTGGGCTGAGCGCGCCTCAGTCCCGCCGCCGCGGCGTCATCGACGAGACCATCCACCCGATGATGATGGCCGGGTAGAGCTGGCCGATGAGCCCTTCGGCCATGGCGAGCCGTCTGGTCAGCGGGCCCACCGGTGTCACGTCGCCGTAGCCCAGCGTGGTGAGGGTCACCAGGCTGAAGTAGCCGACCGCCCGGTCCATGGCTTCCGGCTCTCCCTCGGCAAACCGGAGGGAGCCGGGGGCGAGCAACTCGATCCCCTCGTAGGCGATGGCGAAGGCCATGCCGATCAGGAGGTAGGCGGCCACCGCCCCCTCGACGCGATGGCGCGTGATCGGGCCGGGGCTGAGCGTGCGGAGAAACACCAGCATTGCGAAGAGGGAGATGGTCACGAGCGACGCCACCAACGTGGTGGCCTTCGTCACGGCAAGGACGGGGGCCATCCACCTCAGAGCGACCGTGGCGAGGACGATGAGGCCGACCACGACGAAGCCCACTTTGCGGTTGGCCACCGCGGCCAGACCGGTGAGGAGGAGAACGGTGAACACCATGTTGAGAAGGACCTGGCCCACGTCGGGCCCCAACATCGGGAGCACGAGCATGTCGAGGACCAGAATGAGCAGGAGGCCGGTGAGGGCCTCGTCGCTCAGCCACGTACCCACGCGCTCGGACCACGTGTCCAGCATCGAGCCTCCGGCTCGACGTGGCTTCGGTTCCGGGGCTGCGCCGTCCGTCTCTTGCTTGCTCACCGTGACACCTCCCCGAATGCGCCCATCGTACCGGACCGTCCGCGACCTGCCCATCAGGACCCCCGCCCGGTGCGGGCGGCCGCGTCATCATCCCCGCTTATAATCGCTCGGTGCGACCCCCCGGGCAGGGGACCCGGCGTGCGATCCAGTCCTCCCCCGAGATGGAGCCGTGAACCACACCGCCGAACAACTGCAGGAGCAGATCCAGGACCTCCTCCGGGAACGCAGGTTCTGGGACGTCCGGGCCACCCTGCGCGACGTCGCTCCGGCGGACGTGGCCGACACCCTGTCCCTCCTGGAGCCGGAGCAGGCGGCCCTCGCCTTCCGCCTCCTTCCGCGCGACCACGCCGGCGATGCCTTCGCCGAGCTCGAGCACGATCGTCAGGAGCAGCTGATCGAGGAGCTCGGGGCGGGGGCCCAGCCGATCGTCGAGGCCATGGACCCGGACGACCGGGCCGAGCTCATCGACGAGCTGCCTCCGAGGGTGGCGCGCCGGCTGCTGGCCGCGCTCAGGCCCGCGGACCGGAAGGAGACCCAGGCGATCCTGGGCTATCCGCCCGAGAGCGTCGGCCGCCTCATGACGCCCGACTACGTCCGAGTGAAGCCAGACTGGACGATGGACCGCGCGCTGCAGCAGATCCGGCAGTTCGGGAGCGACGCCGAGACGATCTGGTACGTGTACGTCACCGATTCCTCCGGCCGCCTCATCGACGACATCCGCATCCGCAAGATCCTCCTGGCGGACCCCAACGACACGGTGGAGTCGGTGATGGACCAGCGCTTCGAGGCCCTGTCCGCCTTCGACGACCGCGAGGAGGCCGTTCGTCAGATGGCGCGCTACGACCGCTTCGCCCTCCCGGTCGTCGACAGCCAGGGCGTCCTGGTGGGGATCGTGACCGCCGACGACGTGGCCGACGTGGCGGAAGAGGAGGCGACCGAGGACATCCAGAAGCTGGCCGGTATGGAGGCCCTCGAGGACCCCTACATGCGCGCCCCCTTCCTGGAGATGCTCAAGAAGCGCGGTGGATGGCTGCTCCTGCTCTTCCTGGGCCAGCTCCTGACGGTGGCCGTCCTCGGCCACTTCGAGGCTCATCTGGCTGCGGTCGTCGTTCTCTTCATCCCGGTGATCATCTCCTCCGGCGGCAACACCGGGACCCAGACCGCATCGCTCCTCATTCGTGCGCTGGCCCTGCAGGAGCTCAGCCCCGGGGACTGGCTGCGCGTCATGCGACGGGAGCTTCTGGCCGGGGTGTCTCTCGGTCTCGCCCTGGGGCTCTTCGGTTTCCTGGGCGTGTTGTTCTGGTATTCGGTGGGCGTCGCCTCGACCCCCCACCCCGTCCTGGTCGCGGTGTCGGTGGGGCTGGCCATTCTCGGCATCGTCCTCTGGGCGGCGCTGCTGGGGGCCATGCTCCCCCTCGCCCTCCAGAAGCTGGGCTTCGATCCGGCCACGGTCAGCTCTCCGATGGTCGCCACCCTGATGGACGTCTCGGGGTTGATCATCTACATGGTGGTCGCGTTGATGGTCCTGCGAGGGACGGTTCTCTAGCGCGACAGAGCGAGCCGCGCCGTCCTGAGGGGCCCGGAACATGCGGCGGGGGCGCGTCCGGGTCCGGCGCCGCGACGGTCCTGTTCTCGTGGTCCTTTGCCACGGGCAACCGGCCACCGGCGTATCAGACTCGGAAAGACCGGCTCAGGCCTTCTGCAGGAGCCAGGCGGCGCTCACCGAGCTGCGCTCCCATGCCGAGGCCGCTCGACGTTGCCGCTCGACGTAGCTTCGAACGAGATCGGCATCCGCGGGACGGGCCTTCGCAACGGCCTCCGCTCGCGCCGAGATGCTTCGGATGTAGCGGTCGTCCATGGCTCGCATCTCCTCGGAGGTGAGGATGCGCTCCTGGAGGATCGCGTCGCCGTGGGTCGTCAGCCGCCGGCGTGTCTCGTCGTAGCCAGCCAGGTTCTCGTAGCCGGGCAGCTCTTCGAGGCCAGCGGTCCCCTCGAGATCGGCGGAGCGGAAGCCCCCGTCGATGACGAGGAAGCCGCCGGCGCGGACGCAGCGCCGCAGCGCCGCGACGCTGTCGTCCAGCCGGCCGAGCGCTCCGACCGACGCGTAGACGACCACGTCGTAGCCTTCCGCCGTCCGGGCGACTTCGCGCAGATCGCCCTCTTCGAACCGGCAGAGCCCGGTCAGTCCCCACCCGGCGGCCCGCTCCCTAGCCTCCTGGATGAACGGCTCGAAAAGGTCGACGCCGTGCACGTGGAACCCGCGATCGCGCGCCAGCGTGAGCGACACCGCCCCCTTCCCGCAGCCCAGGTCGAGGACGCGGGTGGTGTCGGGAGGCAGGCCGAGCTCCCCCAGCCAGCCCGCGATGAGCGGAGGGGAGCTGCCGAGATCCCAGAGGTCGGCGAGCAGCTCGGCCAGGTAGGGAACGAGCTCGGGGGTGGCGTCCAGTGCGGCCGTCACCATCCTGACGTGGTCATCGGCGGACATGGCGGGAATCACTCCCTCACCGGATGATAGGCACGTCGTGGCATCATCAGCCACCCCCGGGGACGGATTTCGCCACCGGGAACGACACTACGGAGGATCGGATGCGGCGACGAACGGAGGCGGCCCTTGGGCGTGCCCTCCCGGTGGGGAGCCTCGTAGGCCTTCTGGCTCTGGGATTCGGACCGCCTCGGGCGGTGGAGGGGAGTGAAGCCAACCCGTGGCCCCGGATCCGGGAGGAGCGGGTCCAGACGCTCCTCCCCCGCGCGATGGAGCGGGTGGGCGTGGACGCGTGGCTCATCGTGTGCCGCGAGAACGCCAACGACCCCCTCGCCCTCCACGTGGGGGGCGAAAACGCAGGAGCGACCGCGGTCTTTCTCTTCTTGCGCAAGGCCGGCGCGGTGCATTCGGTGGCGTATGTGCCGGCGGGCGAGGCGACGGCGTTGAAAGACATCGGCCTGCACGACGAGATCGTGGTCCTGGAGCGGGGGCAGGGCGCCATCGCTGCCGCCGGCCGGAGGCTCAGGGAGCTCGATCCGTCGAGCATCGCCGTCAACTCGTCGGCCGAGCCGGCCGCGGACGGGCTCTCCTACACCCAGCAGCTCGCGCTCGCGCGGGCCATCGGCCCCGATCTCGTCGGTCGCCTCTTCTCCTCCCAGGGCCTTGTCGAGGAGTGGCTCTCGATCAAGCTCCCGGAGGAGATCGAGATCATGCGCGAGGCCGCTCTCCTCACCGAGCGGCTGCAGCGCGAGGCCTATGCCACGGTCGTGCCCGGCCAGACCCGCGACTCCGACCTGGCCCGCTTCCTCAAGACGCGGATGCGCGAGCTGGGGGTGGAGGACGCCTGGGCTCCCGACCAGAACCCGAACGTGAACTCCGGACCCGACCGGGGTCACTCTCACGCCACCGACCGGGTGATCCGGCCGGGGGACTTCATCCAGACCGACTTCGGCATCAGGGTCCACGGCGTCTGGTGCACGGACATCCAGCGCTTCGCCTACGTGCTGGCTCCAGGCGAGACGACGCCGCCGGCGGACGCTCTCGACAAGTGGGAGAAGTCGAAGCGCGGCAGCCGCGCCGCGTTCGGGGCGATGCGGGCCGGCGTGCGCGGCTACGACGTCGACGCCGTGCAGCGCGCCTGGATGAAGCAGGCGGGCTCAGAGCCGGTTCGGTGGGGCACCGGCCACCCCGTCGGCTACTGGGCCCACGACATGGGCCCGGCCCTGAGCGGGGCCCAGCACCCGGAACCACCCTCGGGGGCCTCCCGGCGCGAGCTCCAGCCCGGGCAGGTCTTCGCCTTCGACGGCTTCTTCTCGTGGTCCCTCGAGGGCGGCGGCACGAAGACACTGTCGGTCGAGGAGATGGCCGTCATCACCGACACGAGCGCGGAGTTTCTCATCCCGCCGCAGGAGGACCTGATCCTCATCCCCTCGCCGGTGCGCTGACGCGGGCGACGAGGGTAAGATCCCCGCACACCCCGCCGGGGAGGGACCGCGATGACAGACCTGGTGTTGACGCTCATCGGGCCGGATCGACCGGGGCTCGTCGAGTCCCTGGCCAAGCGCGTGGCCGCGTACGGCGGAAACTGGCTCGAGAGCCGGATGGCCCACCTCGCCGGGCAGTTCGCGGGCATCCTCCGCGTCGAGGTGGCGGCTGAGAGCATCCCGGCGCTGGAGGCCGCCCTCGCCGAGCTGGAGGCCGAGGGCCTCCGCGTCGTGGCTCGAGGTGGGTCCAAGTCGGCCGACACCGACCGCAAGGCGATGGAGCTCCAGCTCGTCGGCCAGGACCATCCCGGGATCGTGCGCGACGTCGCACAGATCCTCCTGCAGCACGGGGTGAACGTCGAGGAGCTCACCACCGACCACGTCAGCGCGCCGATGTCCGGGGGGCAGCTCTTCAGCGCCCGGGCCCGGCTTCACGTGCCCGCCGGCACCGACACGGAGCACCTGCGCCGGGATCTCGAGAAGATCGCCGACGACCTCATGGTCGACCTGACCCTCGCCCAGGCCGTGATCGGCTCCAGGCCGTCCCGGAGGTGAGGCCGACCGGCGTGGCCCGCCTCAGCGGGTGATGGCTTCGACGAGGGCCTGACCGGACGATCCGCTCGGCGTCTCGACCCCGAGCAGCGTCGCGAGCGTGGGGGCGAGGTCGTTCAACGCCACGGTCCGGTCGTACCACCCGGCCCGAATGCCAGGTCCCATCAGCACCAGCGGGATGTGCGTGTCGTATGAGTAGGGCGTTCCGTGGGTCGTGCCTCGCTCCGCCGCCATCCAGTAGGGTTCGAGGAGCACCTCGACGTCTCCCGAGCGCTCACGGTTGAACGACGCCAGCACCCGCCGGCTCCAGGGATCGGACGGAACGCGGGCCTCGAGAAGCTGGGAGCGGGTGTAGGCGCGCCAGACCGGGACCAGCGTCTCGACCCCGTGGGCGGCGGTCTGCTCCACGATCTCGGGATCGAGTCCCTTCAGGGCGATCAGGTTGCGGTTCAGGTAGAGGGCGCTGCCGGCCCGGCCCTCGACCCACTGTCCGGGACCGTGGGCATCCGCCAGGGCGCGCCGCGCCACCTCGACGAGCTCGAACCGCTGCAGCCGGCCCCCCGGCATCTTGATGTCGGTCAGCTCCTCGGGCACCGGGGACACCCCGTGGTCCGCGGTGAGGACCACGATCGTACGGTCGAGGCCGACTCGACGGTCGACCGTTTGGAGAAGCCGGCCAACCACCCGATCGGTCTGCAGCGTGATGTCGCGGACCCTCTCCCCGTACGGGCCGTCGTCGTGGCCGACCGCGTCGTTGCACGAAAAGCTGATCGCCAGCACGTCCGTCCCTTCGCCCCTCCCGAGGTCCAGGGCCTCGAGGGCGCTCTCGGCGAAGCTCGCGATGAGCTCGTTGCCGAACGGGCTCCTGTAGACGGCACCGTAGTATTCCGGTCCGGGCTTCTCGGGGAGCGTCGCGAGCACCGCCCCGCCGTCCAGGGACCGCCACTCCTGGCCGACCCACCGGTCAGCCGGGTTCTTGTCGTTGAACCTGGCGGCCCAGTCCGGCATCTCCTCTGCATACCAGGTGCTGGTCACGAACGCGCCGGTCGCGTCGTGCCACCAGAACGCGAGGTCGGCGGCACGGCCGACGGTGAGGATGGCCGCGCGGTCCTTGAAGGACACGCCCACCACGCGCGAAGCCGGATGCGCCAGCTTCAGCTCGTCCGCGACGGTGCTGACCAGCAGGCGGTGTGGCGAGGAGCCGTTTCGCTCCCCTCCCCCGCCTCCCAGACCCAGGAGGGTCGTCTCCGGGTCCTCGACGCTGGTGACGTTGCGGCCCTCGCCGCGCTCGTACCAGTCGTTGCCGACGATGCCGGACATCGAAGGTGGCGCCCCGGTCAGCACCGTCGAGTGCCCGACCGCGGTGACAGAAGGATAGTGGTCGAGATGAGCGTTGGTGAAGACCGCCCCCTCGTCGAGCAGGCGCCGGAATCCCCCGGTGAACCCGGAGGCGAACCGGGCCGTGTAGTCGTAGCGGAGCTGGTCGCCCACGAGAACCAGAACGAGCTTCGGCGCGTCGCCCGCCGCCGGCGAGGACGGCCCCTGCGTCGCGCAGGCCAGAAGGGCCACGGTCAGGGCCAACCCGGTCGTCACCGCCTTCCCGGCTGTCGTCACTCTTTCCTGGGTGCTTGGCATCGGGTTCCTCCAGAGTGGGTCGAAGTATACGTCGCCGGGGCGACGCTGCGACGGCGGACGGGTGACAGGTGTGGCTGGGCGTGGCATGCTGCTCCTTCGAACGCCGGCAAGGGAGAGGTGAGACGCATGATCCTGGTGACGGGTGCGACGGGGACCGTCGGGTCGGCGACGGTGGCCGCGCTCAGGGCGAAGGACGTCGATCTCAGGGCGGCCTCGCGGTCCCCCGAGAAGGCCATGGCCCTGGGAGTGCCGGCGGTGGAGCTCGACTGGGACCGTCCGGAGACCCTGGCCGGGGCGGTGGCCGGCGTCGAGAAGGCCTTCCTCCTGACCCCGGTCACCAACCAGCTCGGGAGCATGACCCGCGCCTTTGTCGACGCGGCGAAGCAGGCCGGCGTTCGCCACGTGGTGAAGCTGTCGGCGATCGGCGCCGGGCCGGAGAGCATCGCCCTCGGTCGCCAGCACGGCGCCGGCGAGGAGGTGATCCAGTCGAGCGGCCTCGACTGGACGATGCTGCAGCCGAACTCGTTTGCCCAGAACTTCGTCAACTACTACGGCGTCGATCCCGCGGGAGACTGCACGGTCTCCCTCCCGCTCGGGGACGGCAAGGCGAGCTGGATCGACGCCCGGGACGTGGCGGAGGTCGCGGCCGCGGTGCTGACCGACGACGGCCACAATGGGAAGACGTACGTCCTCACCGGGCCCACGGCCCTCAGCGCCGCGGAGGCGTTGGCCACGCTCGGCGAGGCCCTCGGCCACACCTACACCTACGTCGACGTGTCCGAGGACGAGTCGCGGCGGGCGATGGACGAGGCCGGGATCCCGGCCTGGCTCATCGACGCGTACTCCGAGCTCAACGCCGTCATCAAGAACGGATACGCCTCCGGCGTGGCCCCGGGGATGAGAGAGGTGCTCGACCGCGAGGGACGGACGTTCGCGGAGTTCGCGCGGGACCTGGCGGCCGGCCGCTGACCGCTTCAGACGTACGGCAGCCTCTTGCGCGCCTTGACCTTCCGACCGTAGTCGCGGACCCACGCCTCCTCGTCCGGTGACAGGGGCCCGGCATCGAGGGCGGCGAGGTTCTCGTCCAGCTGGGGGCGGTTCCTCGGGCCGGTCAGGACGACGTGGACGTGCGGGCTGGTGAGGCAGAAGCGGTAGCAGAGGCCGGCGGTGAGCGGGGGCGGCGGGGGGCCGTTGTCGGACGGGCCCGGCCAGGGAGGCATCTCGAGGCCGGAGATCGGCCGGAGCAGCTGGCGCCACGACGTCGCGGTGTACGCGATCACCACCGGCCGGCGGACGTCCAGGTGGGGGAAGACGTCCTGCTCCGCACCGGGGTGCTTGGCGTTGTAGCGCAGCATGAAGGCGTCGAGCACCGAGTCCCGGGCGAGCCGTCCGGCCCGGGGCCGGTCGTGGATGCTGGTGCCGACCGCCTTGATCTTCCCTTCGTCCTTCAGCTTCCGAAGAACGTCCTGAATGCCTGCGGTCAGCAGCGAGGTGCGGCCGAGCCATCCGAGCTGGTAGATGTCGATGTAGTCCGTCCCGAGCACCCGGAGGGCCTTCTCGACGCCACGGCGCACCATCCCCCCGGTGTAGGCCATGCCGAGCGTCGCCACCACGTGGCGCTCACGCTCGCGCGGGAGAATCCCCCTGAGCGCCGGGGTCACGGACGTGAAGCGCGGAGTCCAGAGCCAGTAGCCCACGCCCCGCTCGGCGGCGTGGTGGATATCCGCGGTCTTGAGACCGTAGTTGCCGGCAACACCGAGGCGCAGGACGCGCTTCGCCAGGTGCGGGAGGTCGGTGTGGGTGAAGGCCTCGCTCATTTCGTTGCTCCGCTCCAGACTCACCGCCCGGCGGGGGGGACGAGCGAGGCGAGGGCGGGCCAGAGGCTGCGGCAGGAGGAGGCGCGAGCCTCGTCGTCCCTCACCGCCAGGAGGTGATGACGCGTCCGGAAGTAGAGGGTTCCCTCCGAGATCGCCGGCGTCGCCATCGTCACCTCGCCGAGAGCGTTCTTCGCCAGGAGCTCAAACTCCGGGCCGGCCTTCACGACGTAGACGTCCCCCTCCTCGCTCGTGAAGTACAGCTTGCCGTCCCCGGCCACGGGGGAGGCGGTGAAGCCGGTGCCCCCCTTCCCAAGCCGCTCCTGGTAGAGCCGCTCGCCGGTGCGGGCGCGGTAGCAGGAGAGCACTCCGTTGACGCGGCAGGAGTAGAGGTAGTCCCCGTAGACGAGGGGCGTCTGCAGGTAGGCCCCGCCTCGCATGTTGCTCCAGGCCACGTGCCGGTTTGAGCTCTGGCCCTCCTCCAGGGAGACGTCTCCTTCCGCGTCCAGCCGAACCGCGTAGATCGGCGCCGGGCCACCGTGGGCGTTCGTGATGAAGACGAGGTCGTGAGCCACCACCGGGCCGGGGACCGGGATGTCGCCCCCTCCCTGCAGCCTCCAGATCTCTTCTCCGGTCCGGGCGTCGTAGCCCCCGATGTGCTTCCAGCCGTTGACGAGAAGAAGCGTGCGGTCTGCGGTGCGGTGAACGGTGGGCGTGCTCCAGGTGGGCACGTCGTCGCGCGCCGTCCGCCAGCGCTCTTCGCCGGTGTCCAGGTCGAAGGCGGCAAGGAAGGGGTCGTTCAGCACGTCACACTGGACGTACACGACATCGTCCCGGATGACCGGGGAGCTGGCGAAGCCCCACTGGGCGTCGGGGGCCACGAAGAAGGCGGCGTCGAGCGGTCCGAAGTCCTTCTTCCAGACGAGGTTCCCCTCCATGTCATAGCAGTAGAGGCCCTCTGACCCGAAGAAGGCCACGACCTTCTCACCGTTCGTCGCGGGGCTGGGGTTGGCGTGGGTGGACTTGGTGTGGCGTTGGCGGCGGGGCATGCCCTCATGGGCCGTGCGCTCCCATCGAATCTCCCCCGTGCGCTTGTCGATTCGGTAGAGGACGAAGCGGTGCACGGCCTCGGTCGGCACGGGTTGAATGTCTCCGTAGAGGCCCACCCGCAGGGAGGATCCGCCCTCCGTGTTGACGGCGGTGGTGAGGAAGATGCTGTCGCCCCAGACGACGGGCGAGGAGTGGGCGAGACCGGGGATCGGCCGCCTCCAGAGGATATTGGTCTCATCCTCGACGCTCCAGGAGACGGGGGTGGGGTGGCCCTCGGCGATCCCGCTCGCCTGCGGCCCGCGGAAGCGCGGCCAGTCCTGGCCGGGCGCCCCGGCCTGTCCCACGCTGAGCAGGGCAGCGGCAGCCACGAGCAGGCCGGCCCCGACGGACGTCCTGGCCCGGTGTGTCACGATGATCTCCCCTCCTCATTCAAGCACAGGGACGGGTGCGGTCTATACTCGGGGGATCCCTGGGGCATTGCCGTCGGAGATGTCCAACCTCTGACGAGGATTCCGGAGTCCACGAACGCGTATGAACGCAGCATCTCGAAAGCGGTTGTTGCTCTGTCTCGGCCTCGTCGTGGGGCTCGCGGCAGCACCCGGCACCGCCCAGGACGAGCCGGCGGCGGAGCACGAGACCACGGAGGAGACCCCACGCTTCGAGGCCGAGGTCCACGTCGAAGCCGACGTCCCCCCCGTCCCTCCCCCGAGCACGGCGGCCACCCGCATCCCGGTCGCGGTGCAAGACCTCCCGATCAGCGTCGCCGTCGTGCCGACGCGCCTCCTCGAGGAGCAGACGGCCAACGTCATGGGCGACGCCGTCAAGAACGTGAGCGGCGTCAACGTCGCCACCGGCTTCGGTGTGTTCGACTACTTCGTGATCCGCGGCTTCGACTCGCTCACGAGCGGGCTCGTGCTCACGGACGGCCTCCCCGAGCCGAGAACGACCTTCTATCCCCTCTACAACGTCCGTCAGGTCGAGGTCATCAAGGGCCCGTCCAGCTTCCTGTACGGCGGGGATCCCCTGTCGGGGGCGGTGCAGCTCGTGCGCCGGCAGCCGGTGGAGACGACCTTCGCCGACGTGACGCTTGGCTACGGGAGCTACGGGACCTACGAGGCCTCCCTCGACGGCAACGCGGCCACCGCCGACGGCCGGCTCGCCTTCCGCCTGAACGCCACCGCCCAGGGCACCGACCACTACCGCGACCTGCCGGACGGGTCGATCAAGGCGGTGAACCCGACCCTGGCCTGGCGCCCCGATGGGCGCACCCGCCTCGGTCTCGACCTCGAGTACCAGGAGAGCCGCTGGCCACCCGACACCGGGATCCCGTTCGTGGGCGCAGATGATCCGGTGCTGGCGCCGGTGCCCCGCACGCAGTCGTACCAGTCCTCCTACGACGGCTCGACCCAGGAGGTGTACCGCTTCCGGTTCACCTTCGAGCGCGAGATCGGGGCGGATCTCACCCTGAGGAACCGCCTCTACTACACCGAGCTCAAATGGGATTCCGACGGGACCCTCGTGAGCGGCGCCTTCCCGGGAGCCGACGGCCGCCTGCAGGTGGCGCGCACCCTCGTGCTGCTCGACGACCGGCAGCGGTTCCTGGGCAACCAGGTCGAGCTTCGGGCCGGCTTCGGGACCGGCCCCGTCCGTCACGACCTGCTGGTCGGCGTGGAGCTGAAGAGTCTGAAGGACACCTTCACCCAGGACGTCGCCCTCATCGAGCCACTCGACCTCCTCGAGCCGGCCGAGAGCGGCGCCCCCCCGGTGCCCCTGCCTCCTCTCGCCCAGGCTGGCGACTCCCGAACCCTCGTCGTCGCCCCCTACCTGATCGACCGCGTGCGCTTCTCGTCGAGGGCGCAAGCCTTCGTCGGCGCGCGCGTCGACGTCCTCGACTACGAGGATCCCCCGAACGAAACGACCCGGGACAGCACGAAGCTCAACCCCCTGCTCGGTGTCGTCTACTCGCCGACGGGTGACCTCTCCCTCCACGCGAGCTGGGGCACCGCTTCCGCGCCCCCCTCGACGCAGGTCGTGGGCCCCCGGGACCCGGAGCAGAGCCGGCAGGCGGAGCTCGGCGGCAAGCTGACCTTCCTGGGCGGGAGGGGCTTCGCCGGCCTCTCGCTCTACGAGCTCCGTCGCGAGAACATCCCGATCCCCGACTCCAGCGGCATCACCCGCCAGAGCGGTGACCAGCGGTCGCGGGGGGTCGAGCTGGACCTCACGGTGCAGCCGTCCGGGGGCTGGAGCGTCCAGGGGAGCTACGCCTTCACCGACGCGACGCTCACCAGTTTCTCTGAAATCGTGCCACTGCAGCCCCCGGACTTCGTGGTGATGGATCGCTCCGGGAACACCGCCCCGTTCGCGCCGCGGCACCTGTTCGGCCTCTGGGTGTCGAAGCGTTTCGACCTCGGGCTCGGCCTCTCCCTCGGCGTGCGCCACGTGGGCGACCAGGTCATCGCCCCGGACAACTGGGCCACCATCGACGCCTACACGACGCTCGACGCCGCGGTCTCGTACGAGCGGAGGAGATGGGGCCTCCGCGTCCACTTCCGGAACATCACCGACACCGAGTACGAGACGCGCGGGTTCGGGTCGGCGTCCGTCATCCCCGCTCGCCCCTTCGAGGTGAGGGCGCGACTCGAGATCGGCTTCGGGACGCGATGAGCGGGCGACCCGACCCTCATGGGTCGGGCCACGGGTTGCGGAAGCCCCGAAAGCTCCCCGGGCCGCACGCGCGAAGCCACCTGTGGTACTGTGGGCCCACCTTTTCCGCACCACAACTGAACAGGGGGAGTCTGAATGAAGCTGCACCAGCTTTGCGCCGTGGCGTTTGCCGTGTGTCTGACCGCGTCCCTGGCCGGGGCCCAGGACGCGCCGACGTTCGTGTTCGGGACGTACTACAAGTGCAACGTGGGCTCGGAGGACCGCGCCGATGCCCTCTACAAGGAGACGGTCGGGCCGCTGTTCCAGAAGCAGATCGATGCGGGTCACCTCGCCGCGTCCGGGTGGGGTCGGCACTGGCTGGGCGGCGAATGGCGCCGCCTTGCCTACATCGCGGCGCCCAGCCTGTCCGCCCTCGCCGAGGCACGCCAGGCGGTCATCGGTGAGATGACCGAGGCCCAGAGGAAGGCGGGCGAGGAGTTCAACTCGGTCTGCCCGAGCCACGACGACTACATCTGGACCTCGGTGGCCTCTTCCCAGGCCCCTGAAGCGGTCGCCCGGGATCGGGCGAAGGTCGCGACGTCCACGTACTTCGTGTGCGACAGCCACGAGGCGGAGGCCGACGCCATCGTCAGGAGCGCCTTCGCCCCGGTGATGAACGCACACGTCAAGGAGGGCACGATCGCGTCCTGGAACTGGTTGCGGCACGTGGCTGGCGGCAAGTACCGACGGCTCCTCGTGATCGACGGCACCGACCACGCGTCCCTGCTCGAGTACTGGAACACGCTCGACAAGAACCTCGCCGATGCCCAGCCCGAGCTCGCCCGGCGCTTTTCCGAGATCTGCCCGTCGCACACCGACTACGTCTGGGACCTGGGCACGGAGTGATCTGAGCCCTCCTTCACTGGGCGAGGGGGAGCCGGATCGACACATCTGAGACGGGTCGAGTATGCTGGGGGGTCGCTCGCTCGGTCGCCACGCGACCGGGTGAGCGAACCACCGACATACTGAACCAGGACATGTCCCACCCCACGATCCGATCGCTCCTACGGGAGCCCCTCGTCCACTTTCTCCTCTTCGGCGCCGCGCTCTTCCTCTTCTTCAGCTGGACGGGCGGCTCCGGAGGCCCGGGCTCGAACCGCATCGTGATCGGCCCGGGCCAGGTCGAGCACCTGGCCACTGGCTTCGCCCGGACCTGGAGGCGTCCCCCGACCCAGCACGAGCTCAAGGGGCTGGTCGACGACTTCGTCCGCGAGGAGATGGCCACGCGCGAGGCCCGGTCGATGGGCCTCGAACGCGAGGACACCGTCATTCGCCGGCGGCTGCGCCAGAAGCTCGAGTTCCTGGTCGAGGACGCCGCCGAGGCAATGCCGCCGACCGACGCCGAGCTCCAGGCCTGGCTCGACGCGCACCCCGAGAGCTACCGTCGGGACCCGGAGGTGGCCTTCCGGCAGGTCTTCCTGAGCCCCGACGCCCGGGGTGACGGCGTCGAGGCCGACGCGAAGCAGCTCTTGAAGAAGCTCGAGTCCCTGGGCCCCGACGCGGACATCACGCGTCTCGGTGACTCGATCATGCTTCCGGAGGAGTTCGAGCGGGCTCCTTTGACGGTCGCCTCGCGGATGTTCGGCAGCGAGTTCGCCGGGCGCCTCGACGAGATCGAGCCCGGACGGTGGACGGGGCCGATCCCGTCGGGCTACGGCCTGCACCTCGTCTTCGTCCGCGAGCGCATCGAGGGTCGTTCTCCCCAGCTCGAGGAGGTTCGGGACGCGGTCACGCGCGATCTCCTCACGAGCCGCCGCAAGGAGCAGCTGGAGACGATGTACGAGCGGCTGCTCGAGAGCTACGACGTCGTCATCGACATGCCCGACCCCGAGATGTCCTCCGCCGCCGGCGACGGGTCGAACGCGGCAGGGTCCCCTTGAGACGCACCCTCGGGGTCGTCCTGACTGCGGCGCTGTCCGTCGTCCTCGCGCGCGCCAGCTACGCCCACGAGGTCCGGCCCGGCTTCCTGGAGCTGCGGGAGACGTCGCCGGACACCTACTCCGTCCTCTGGAAGCACCCGGCGGGGGGCGAGGTCCAGATCAGCATCGCCCCGGTCTTCCCCGAGGGGTGCTCCTTCCGGACGCCGGACCGCCAGCAGATGACACCGGGGGCGGTGATCGTCCGGGGGACCCTCCGGTGTGAAGGGGGGATCGGCGGCAAGACGATCACCATCGCCGGCCTCGAGGCCACCATCACCGACGTCCTCATCCGCCTGCACAACGCCGACGGGAGGCTCGAGTCCCATCTCGTCCGCCCCACCGCGCCGTCGGTGACGCTGGGCGGCACCACCACCACCGGGCAGCGCGTCCTCGCCTACCTCCAGCTGGGGGTCCAGCACATCCTCCTGGGCGTCGACCACCTGCTCTTCGTCCTGGGGCTGCTGCTGATCGTGCAGGACCGCTGGATGCTCCTGAAGACGATCACGTCGTTCACCGTGGCCCACAGCATCACGCTGGCCGTCGCGACCCTCGGCTACGCGAGCGCCCCCCTGCCCCCGCTCAACGCCGCCATCGCCCTCAGCATCCTCTTCCTCGGGCCGGAGATCGTCCGGGTCTGGCGCGGCGAGACGAGCTTCACCATCCGTCACCCCTGGGTCGTGGCCTTCGCCTTCGGCCTCCTTCATGGTTTCGGCTTCGCCAGCGGCCTCACCAACATGGGGCTCCCCCCGGCCGAGATCCCCCTCGCCCTGCTCCTGTTCAACGTCGGCGTCGAGATCGGCCAGCTCTTCTTCGTCCTCCTGATCCTGGCCCTCGAACGCGCGTTCCGTGTCCTCGAGATCCAGTGGCCGCGGGCCATCGAGCTCTTCCCCGGGTACGCGGTGGGCTCGCTCGGCGCCTACTGGACCATCCAGCGCACGCTGATGCTTGTCGGAGGACTGCGATGACCCGCGATCGTACCCCACGCCCGCCGGCCGAGGCGGTGCTGGCCCTGCTCCTCCTGCTGGCCGCGGTGCCGGTGTCCGCCCACCAGCAAACCGGCCAGGCCGCCGGTTTCCTCACCGGGCTGAAGCACCCCGTCTCCGGTCTCGACCACGTTCTCGCCATGATCTCCGTCGGCCTCTGGGGGGCGCAGCTTGGCGCCCCTGCGCTGTGGCTGCTCCCCGTCGTTTTTCCCATGGTGATGGCCTTCGGCGGGTTCCTCGGGCTCCTCGGGGTACCGCTCCCGGGCACGGAGATCGGGATCGCGATCTCGGCGATCCTGCTCGGCCTCGTGGTGGCGTTCGAGGCCCGGCCCCCCCTCTGGGTTGCGGCTGCGCTCGTGGGGTTTTTCGGCGTCTTCCACGGGTACGCCCACGGGACCGAGCTGCCCGCTGGAGAGAACGCGCTCCTCTACAGCGTGGGCTTCGTCATCGCCACCGGGTGCCTGCACCTGACAGGCATCGCGATCGGCCTCATCCATCGCTGGCCCGTGGGTCGCATCGCCTTGCGGACCGCCGGGGCGGTGGTCGCCCTCGCCGGCGTCTCCTTCCTCTGGGGAGCGGTTTCGTGACGCGTCGTCCGCTTTCTCTTCTGGGTGCCGTCGCGGCGCTGACTCTTCTCCCCACCCCCGCGCACGCGCACCTCGTGACGACCGGGCTGGGGCCCCTCTACGACGGGATCTCCCACCTGTTCCTGAGCTTCGAGGACCTGCTCCCCGTCCTGGCCCTCGCGCTGCTGGCGGGGCTGAACGGGCCGAAGGCCGGCCGACTGGCGCTCTTCATCGCACCCGCGGCCTGGCTCCTGGGAGGGCTGGCCGGCTTCGCCAGCGGCTCACCGCTCCTCCCCGGCACGGTGACCGCCGCTTCCTTTCTCGTCCTCGGCGGCCTGACCGCAGCCGATTGGAGGCTCCCGTCGAGCGGGGTGAGCGCGCTGGCCGCGGCCCTGGGCCTGCTCCACGGGTGGCTGAACGGGGCGAGCATCGCCGAGGCGGGGCGGGAGGCCCTCGGCCTCGTTGGCATCGTCGGCGCGGCGTTCGTCCTGGTGGCGCTCCTCGCCGCCTTCGTGGTCTGGCTCCGCCCGCCGTGGACGCGGATCGCCGTCCGCGTCGCGGGAAGCTGGATCGCCGCGATCGGTCTCCTACTCCTCGGTTGGGGTCTCCGCACCCCGCCCTGAGCCACCCTCGACCGGGAACCGGTCTACGCCACTAGCGGGAGATCCGATAGAGGAACCGTTGGCCGCGGAGATAAAGCTCCGAGCCCACCGCGATCGGTGAGGCGTCGAAACCGTCCTCCAGCGTGTTCGTGGCCAGGACCTCGAACTTCGGACCGCTCCGGATCACCGTGGTCGTCCCCTCGCGTCCCGCGACGTAGATGCTACCGTCCGCGCCCAGCGGAGAGGCATAGACGTTGGGGACATCGGGCAGCCGCTTCGGACCGTAGTGCAGCTTGCCGGTCCGGGCGTCGAAGCACGAGAGCAGGCCCTTGCGGTCCTTGAGCAGGTAGAGCTCGTCCCCATAGAGCAGGGGTGAGGGCACGTAGGGCGTGTCGCGATCGAACGACCAGGCCACGGCGGGCGAGCCGGAGATGTCGCCCTTCGCCTCCGCGAGCTTGACGGCGAGGAGCGCGTTTCCGCGGAAGCCGGCGGTGAGGAAGACGAGGCCGTCCTGGTACACGGGCGTGGGGATGGCGTTCTGGGTCAGCCCCGGTCCTTCCCAGAGGAGGTCGCCGGAGTCGGCGTCGTAGCTGCGGACCCTACCGGTGGCGCTGGTGATCACCTGGGCTCCCCCGTCGTGCTCGACGACGAGTGGGCTGGCCCAGGAGGTCCCCTCGTCGCGCTTCTGGCGCCAGACCTCGCGGCCGGTGCTGCGGTCGAGGGCGACCAGGAAGGACTCGCCCTCGTGGTCCCACTGCACGAACACGCGGTCCGTCCCCAGGGCCGGGGAGCTGCCCTCCCCGAAGCCGAGCTTGACCGTCATGTCCCCGAGGTCGGTCTCCCAGAGGAGCTCCCCGTCCATGCTCAGCGCGTAGAGACCCTGGGAGCCGAACGAGGCGATCACGATCTCTCCGTCGGTGACCGGGGACGCGGAGGCCCAGGTCCCGGTGGGATGCGTCCCCTCGTGAGGCACCTCCTCCCGCAGCACGCGCTTCCAGAGCGTCGTCCCGTCGCTCCGGCGCAGCGCGAGGATCGTGAACTGCTGAACCCGGTCCGCGGGCGAGCTGAGCCGCGGCCGGCCCCCGGACGGCTCGGCCGGGGCGGGGGGCTCGATGCGCTCGCCAGTCGGCACCGCAGTCAGGACGAAGATGCGGTCGTTCCAGACAACGGGGGTGGCCGACCCCTTGCCCGGGATCTCCACCTTCCAGGCGACGTTCTTCGACTCGCTCCACTCGACCGGAGGCGTGGCGTGGGGAGCGACCCCGGTCATGTGCGGCCCCCGCCACTTCGGCCAGTAGCGATCGGCCTCCAGGCCGTCGCCGCTCACGGACGAGCCCAGCACGATCATCGACGACGCCAGGGTCACGACGAAGACAACGAGCGCCCGAATCCGCACAGTGCTGCTCCTCTCTGTGTTCGAGTCGGCTAGAAACAGACTAACCGCACCCGGGGCCGCGGGCAAGACGAGGGAGGGGCCACGCCCACCGGCCCCGCAGAGCCAGGCGTGGATAATGAGCGTCATGGACGAGCCCTACGAGATCCGCAGCGAGTGGTTCACCGTGCGCTCCTACGACGTGGATGCCGGCGACCGTCTGACGCTGCCGGCGCTGTGCGGCTACATGCAGGAGGCGGCGGGGATCGACGCGACCCGCCTCGGCGCCGGCATGCGCCGGCTCGCGGAGGAGGGCCTGGCCTGGGTGCTGCACCGGATGCGCCTCGAGGTGACAACGCCCGCCCGCGGGGGGGACCGTGTGGGCGTCGCCACCTGGCCTCGTGGTTTCGGCCGGCTGGTGGCCGAGCGCGACTTCGACGTTCACGACGCCGAGGGCCGGCGCGTCGCCGTGGCGACCAGCCGCTGGGTGGTCGTCGACCTCTCCACGCGGCGTGCGGTGCGGCTGCCGGAGTCCATCCGCGCGCTCCCCGTCGGCGACCGCGAGGTGCCCCTCGACGGGGACGACGGCCCGTTCCCCGAGGTGGAGACGGCCGAGGTGGAGCGCCGCTTCGAGGTCCGGCGCGGCGACCTCGACGTGGTGAACCACGTCAACAACACCCGCTACGTGGGCTGGGCCGTCGAGTCGGTGCCCGACGCGGTCTGGGAGAGCCACCACCCCACCGGGTTGGAGATCCTCTTCCAGAAGGAGGCCCGCTACGGCGAGTCGGTGCGGGCCCGGACCCGGAGCCTGGACGCCGACGGCGGGCTCCGCTTCGCCCACGAGCTCCGGGGACCGGGTGACGCGCTGCTCGTGAGGGCGGTCACGCGTTGGCGGCCGTCGGCCTGAGAGCACCCTCCGAGCTGCTCCTCACGGAGGACTCTGTCCCTATTTAATTACATTCTGCGTATACTAACAAGGACATGATCGACTCACGTCCCAAGCTCTCGAGAACGGACAGGCTCCAAAGGCTGTTCGAATTGGCAGGGGGACAGGCTGGCTACTTCACCGCCGCTCAGGCGCGTGGGCTCGGCTACAGCGCTCGCGGCCTCGTGCATCATGTCGCCGCCGGGCATTTCGAGCGGGTCAGTCGTGGTTTCTACCGCCTCGTCGGCGTGCCCGCCGACCCGCACGAAGACATCGTGGCTGCGTGGCTCAGGTTCGCCTCGCGCCGTGCGGTGGTGTCGCACGACACCGCACTCGCCCTCTACGATCTCGCGCCATCCCGTTCCCACAAGATTCACCTCACGGTGCCCCGCGAGCAGCGGCCGCGGAGTGTGCAACCCAAGAACGGCGTGAAGCTCCACACGACGATCGCCCCACTACGGCGCGACGAGGTCGCGAAACGATTCGGTGTGGAGGTCACGTCGCCGGCGCGGACCCTCGCCGACGTGGCCGATGCCGGGGTCGACCCCAGTGTGGTCATCGAGGCGGCCGCACGGGCACTCGGCACCGGTCTCGTCACGCCGGGCGAGCTTCGCGAAGCTGTAACGCGGCGCTCAGCACGCGTGCGACGCCTGATGGAACGGGCCATCCGGGAGGCTGGCGCGCATGCGTGAGTATGCGACCCCGGCCGCGTTCCGCGCGGCCGTCGAGGCGAAGCTCCGCCAGCGGGCTCGCCACCTCGGGGTCCCCGCGTACATTCTCCGCCGTCAGGCTGGCCTCGAACGGTTGACAGTACGCCTGATGACTGTTGCGCCAGGCCGATGGGCCATGAAGGGTGGGTTCGCGCTCGAGACGAGGCTGGGCGGGCGC
>JAJDNV010000119.1 GCA_022340545.1 Acidobacteriota bacterium
CCGATCGACGGGAGCCTCCTGGCCCGGGTCACGCAAGTCACCCCGGAGGAGTACGAGAGGGTGGCGGCGCGGGCGCACCAGGCCTTTCTGAGCTGGCGCCAGCTGCCCGCGCCCAAGCGAGGGGAGGTGGTGCGGCAGCTCGGGAACGCGCTCCGCGACCTCAAGGAGCCCCTGGGCGCCCTGGTGACGATCGAGATGGGAAAGATCCGGGCCGAAGGCGAGGGCGAGGTCCAGGAGATGATCGACATCTGCGATTTCGCGGTCGGGCTCTCCCGGCAGCTCTACGGCCTCACCATGCACTCCGAGCGCCCCGGCCACCGCATGTACGAGCAGTGGCACCCGCTGGGCGTCGTGGGGGTCATCTCGGCCTTCAACTTCCCGGTGGCGGTGTGGTCCTGGAACTGCGCCATCGCCGCAGTCTGCGGCGACGCCACCCTGTGGAAGCCGTCCTCGAAGGTGCCCCTCACCGCCATCGCCTGCACCCGCATCGCCGAGCGCGTGTGTCGTGCCAACGACGTGGACCCCGCCATCTTCAGCCTGGTGATCGGCCGCGGGAGCACGGTCGGCGAGGCCCTGCTCGCCGACCCCCGCGTCAAGCTGGTCTCGGCCACCGGCAGCTGCCGGATGGGCCACCGCGTGGGCGAGGTTGTGCACAAGCGCCTCGGGCGCACGATCCTCGAGCTCGGGGGAAACAACGCCATCATCGTGACCCCGCACGCGAACCTCGACCTGGCGGTGCCGGCGATTCTTTTCGGGGCAGTCGGCACCGCGGGCCAGCGCTGCACGAGCACGCGCCGCATCATCGTTCACGACTCCGTCGCCGAAGCGCTGGTCGACCGGCTCAAGAAGGCCTATGCCCAGGTGCGCATCGGCGATCCGCTCGAGAAGGACACGCTCATGGGGCCGCTCATCGACGCCGCGGCCGTCGAGGACATGATGGCCGCCCTCGAGCGGGTGAAGCAGGAGGGCGGCACGGTCGTCTGCGGTGGAGAGCGGCTGGACGGCGCGCAGTATCCCGGAGGCGGCTACGTCACCCCCGGCATCGTCGAGGCGAGGAACGACTACGCCATCGTCCAGGAGGAGACCTTCGCCCCGATCCTCTACATCATCCGCTACGACACCCTCGACGAGGCGATAGCCCTCCACAATGGTGTGCCCCAGGGACTCAGCTCGGCGATCTTCACCCGGGATCTCCTCGAGGCCGAGCAGTTCCTCTCCGCGGCGGGCAGCGACTGCGGCATCGCCAACGTCAACATCGGCACGAGTGGGGCCGAGATCGGGGGGGCCTTCGGCGGCGAGAAGGAGACCGGCGGCGGCCGCGAGTCGGGAAGCGACGCCTGGAAGGCCTACATGCGGCGCCAGACGAACACCATCAACTACAGCACCGAGCTGCCCCTGGCCCAGGGGATCAGGTTCGGCGAGTAGCCGGAAATCGGCTTACAATCACGGAGCCTGATCCCGCCAGATGGTGAGCCGTCTCCGCCCTTCCGGTGAACTCCACCGCGGAGGTCGTCGACGGCTCGATCAGGGCGGAGGAGAGTGGAGTGGACAAAGCGATCCTCGATACATTCGACAAGAGCCTCGAGCGCTGCACGTCCCGCTCCCAGTTCCTCGACCTCTTCTACACGAAGTTCCTGGCCTCCTCTCCCAAGGTACGGGAGAAGTTCAAGGACACGGACTTCAGCCGTCAGAAGCGAGCGCTCAAGGCCTCGCTCCACATGATCCTCCTGGCCGCCGAGGAGCCCGAGAAGGACCCCGGACGGTATCTGGCCGAGGTCGCGGAGCGGCACGGCGCCCGCGATCTCGACATCGGGGCGGAGCTCTACGACTTCTGGCTCGACAGCCTCCTGGAGACCGTGGAGGAGTGCGACCCCGAGTTCAGTCCCGAGGTTCGCAAGGCCTGGGAGGAGGTCATGATGGTGGGGATCCACTACCTCATCGTCCGGTACAACGCGTAGGCCCATGGCCCATCGCGCGCGGAGTCCCGAGTCCCCCCGCCGCCCGGGTATCGGGGACGAGCCGTGAGTGAGGGGCGGGTCCCCCGGAGCCGCTTCTACGACGGTCGCCTCTACGCCCGCACCCTCGACCCCCTCCTTTCCCGGCTCCACCAGTACGTCGCCGACCAGGTCGAGCCCACCGGCCGCATCCTCGACGTGGGCTGCGGGACCGGCGACCTGGTCTGGAGGCTCGCCCCGAAGGCCGACGAGGTCGTCGGTCTCGAGCTCTCCCCTGCGATGGTGGACTACGCGAACGCGCGGCGCGCGGAGAAATCCCTCTCGAGCGTCTCGTTCGTCCTCGGCGATGCCCGCCGCGCCCTCGCCCACCTGCCCGACCGCCACTTCGACCTGGCGACGGCCGTCTTCGTCCTGCATGAGATGCCCGCGGCGGCCCAGGCCCCGGTGCTCTCCGAGGTGACCCGCGTGGCCCGGCGGCTCCTGTGCGTGGATTTCCGGGCCCCGATGCCCTGGAACCTCGCCGGCATCCGAAACCGCTTCTTCGAGGTCACCGCGGGGGGCGAGCACTTCCGGTCCTACCGCGAGTTCCAGCGGGAGGGCGGCTTGCCGGGGACCGCCGGCCGGGCCGGGCTGGTGTTCGAGCACGTGCGCTACATCGACGCGCGGACGACGGAGGTGGGCCTCATCCGCCGGAGGGCAGACAGATGAGGCCTGCCACGCCTTCGAGGGCACGGCAGGCCTTGGAGATCCGGTAGTCGGAGACGTCTACTCGTTCATCAGCTTGCGGGCGATGTCGATCGAGCCGGTGCAGAGCTTGACCGAGGCCGCGAGCATCTCCTTCTCCTCCGCGCTCAGCTCGACCTCGAAGATCTTCTCCATCCCGTTCGCGCCGAGCATCACCGGGACTCCCAGGTAGATGTCCTTGGCGCCGTACTCGCCCTCGAGGCGGGCCGAGCAGGGCAGGACCCGCTTCTCGTCCCGGACCACGGACTGGACCATGTCGGCCACCGCCCCCGCCGGCGAGAAGTAGGCACTGAACCCGAGGAGCTTGACGATCTCGCCACCCGCCCCGCGGGTGCGCTTGACGATGGCGTCGATCTTCTCCTTGGGTATGAGCTGCTCGATCGGGATCGCGCCCACCGACGCGTAGCGCACGACCGGCACCATCTCGTCGCCGTGACCGCCGAGGACGAACGCGTTGACGTCCTTCACCGAGCAGCCCAGCTCCATCGCGATGAAGGTCCTGAGACGCGAGGTGTCGAGGACCCCGGCCATCCCGAAAACTCGGTTCCGGGGCCAGCCCGTGACCTCCCGCGCGACCCAGGTCATGGTGTCGAGGGGGTTGGCCACGACCATGAGAAGGGCATCCGGGGAGGTCTTCTTCACCTCTCCCACGACGGACTTGACGATCGCGATGTTCTTCTTGAGCAGGTCCTCCCGGCTCTCGCCGGGCTTGCGGGGCATCCCCGACGTGACCACGACCAGGTCGGAGCCCTTGGTCGCCTCGTAGTCGGTCGTACCGACGATGCTGACGTCGGATCCCGAGATGGGGCGCAGCTCCATCAGGTCGAGCGCCTTGCCCTCGGCCATCTTGGGGACGATGTCCACCAAGACGATGTCCCCGAGCGCGCGCTCGGCGAGGATGTGGGCGGTGGTCTCGCCGACGCGCCCGGCGCCGACGACGGTGATCTTCTTTCGCATTTGCCCTCCCGGTTCAGGATGAGGTGGCGGTGGGCCGCGCAGGGCGCGCGGGCGGAAACCGCCCTCTGACTCTAGCAAGCCACAAGCGGGTGGGGAAGGCCATAGACCCGACGGTCCAACCGATGAGCCGTACGGCGACGCGCCGGCGGCGAGGACCCGTCCGGCCCTACAATGCGCCCCAGACCAGCCACTCGGGGAGGTCGCCCATGCCGCCATACCGCATCCTGGCCCTCGACGGCGGGGGCATCCGGGGAATCATCACCCTCGTCCTCATGCAGCGCCTCACCGCGGAGGCCGGACTCGAGGACTGGCTGGAATTCGCCGACCTTCTGGCCGGGACCTCGACCGGGGGGCTGATCGCCCTGGGCCTCGCCCGGGGGATCCCCCTCGAGGAGCTGCGCCAGCTCTACGAGACCGAGGGCGAGACCATCTTCGACGACTCCTGGCTCGACGACCTCAAGGATCTCGGGAGGGTCACCGGCGCCGAGTACTCCCTGAAGGGCCTGAAGCGGGTCTTGCGGCGCCTCTTCGGGGCGGCTCGGCTTCACCACCTTCGCAAGAGGGTGCTCATCCCATCCTTCGACCTCGACAACCGGGCCCCGGACCCCGGCAGGCGGACCTGGAAGCCCAAGCTCTTCCACAACTTCCCGGGCCCCGACAGCGACGGGGGCTCGCCCGTCTGGAAGGTGGGCCTCGCCACCGCCGCGGCGCCGACGTACTTCCCCTCGTTCGAGGGCTACGTCGACGGGGGCGTCTACGCCACCAACCCCTCCATGTGTGGGCTGGCCCAGGCGCTCGACTCACGGCATCGCCGCCCGGCCGCCCTGGACGACATCGTGCTCCTCTCGCTCGGCACCGGGGTGTCACTCACCTACATCAAGGGCCAGTCCATCGACTGGGGCTACGCGCAGTGGGCGCAGCCGATCGTGACGCTCATGCTCGACGGCGCCTCCGGGATCGCCGATTTCCAGTGCCGGCAGATCCTCGGGTCGCGCTACCATCGGCTGGCCCCGGTCATTCCCCCGGCCGAGACCTACGCGCTCGACGAGTGGGAGAAGGTTCCGGAGATGATCGACTTCGCCGAGCGGGTGGATGTCCGCCCCGCAGCCCGGTTCCTGCGCCGTGCCTGGATGCGAGCGCGCTGAGGAGGTAGCCACTGTGGCGGGCTTGGCCCGCTGACGACCGGCAATGGAGGGAGCACGCCATGAACCTCACCCGTGACGGCGCCGAGATCTACGTTCCCGACGGGCTCGCTCCGGAGGAGGCCCTGGCCCGCACGACTCACCTGGGGGTCTGCGCCCACCAGGACGACCTCGAGATCATGGCCTGCGACGGCATCCTGCGGTGCTTCCAGCGGAAGGACCGCTGGTTCAGCGGCGTCGTGGTCACCGACGGCGCCGGCTCTCCCCGGGACGGCCTCTACGAGCACTACACGGACGAGATGATGCGGGAGATACGGCGCAAGGAGCAGAAGAAGGCGGCCCACGTCGGGGAGTACGCGGCGGTCGCCCTGCTGGACCACAGCAGCAAGGGGGTTCAGAGCCCCGCCGACCGGGGGCCGGAGGAAGACATCGCGATGATTCTGCGCGCGGCCCGGCCCGAGACCGTCTATACCCACAACCTCGCCGACACGCACGACACCCACGTCGCCGTCGCCCTCCGCACCCTCGCCGCCCTCCGCTCGCTGCCCGAGGATGCCCGCCCGAGACGGCTCTACGGTGTCGAGGTGTGGCGAGACCTCGACTGGATGACGGACCCCGACAAGGTGGCGTTCGATCTCTCCCCGCACGAGAACCTGCAGGCGGCCCTACTGGGGGTCTTCGACTCGCAGATCAGCGCGGGAAAGCGATACGATCGCGCGACCCGGGGGCGCCGGCGGGCCCACGCGGCCTACCACGCCTCGCACGGGACCGACAAGACAACGTCGCTGAGCTACGCCATGGATCTCACGCCCCTTCTCGCCGACACGGGGCTCAGCCCCTGGGCCTACGTGTCCGGCTTCATCGACCGTTTCGCCTCCGACGCCGAGGCCAGGCTGGCCCGGCTGCAGGGCGAGGAGCGTGCGAAGTGAGCCTCGCCGAGGAGATCCACGAGCAGCCCGCCGTTCTGTCGCGGCTCCTCCAGAGGCAGGCCGACACCATCCGCGAGATCGCACGATCGATCGAGGAGGAGGAGGTTCACAGCGTGCTCCTCGCCGCCCGCGGGACGTCGGACAACGCGGGGCTCTACGCCAAGTACCTCTGGGGCGCGTTCAACCGCCTGCCAGTAGCCATGGCTGCGCCGTCGCTCTTCTCCTGCTACAAGCGCCTTCCCGCCTTCAAGGACACGCTCATCGTGGCCATCTCGCAGTCCGGGAAGTCCCCCGACATCGTCGGGGTCGTCGAGGAGGGCCGACGCCAGCACGCCCCGACGCTGGCCATCACCAACGCCCCCGACTCCCCCCTCGCCCGGGCCGCCGATTCCGTCGTGGACGTTTGTGCGGGCGAGGAGACGGCGGTGGCGGCGACGAAGACCTACACCGCGCAGCTCATGGCCGTCGCAATGCTCTCGGCCGCCCTGGACGAGGACGAGGACCGATGGCGCGCCCTCGAGCGCGTCCCGGGGTTCGTGTCGCAGACCCTGGCCCTCGACGAGGCCATCCGGCAGCGGGCCGAGCGATACCGTTTCATGGACCACTGTGTGGTGCTCGGCCGTGGCTTCAACTACGCCACCGCCTTCGAGTGGGCGCTCAAGCTCAAGGAGCTGGCCCACGTGATCGCCGAGCCCTACTCGTCGGCCGACTTCCAGCACGGGCCGGTGGCCATGCTCGAACGGGATTTTCCTGTTATGGCCGTCGCCCCCGCCGGCGCGGTCTTCGATGACACCCTCGCGCTCCTGTCTCGCCTCACCGAGGAGCAGCGGGTCGAGCTCGTCGTCGTCTCCGACCGCGACGAGGCCCTCGGCCTCGCCCACACGCCGCTGAAGATTCCCCCGGGGCTGCCCGAGTGGCTGACGCCGATCGTGGCCATCGTGGTCGCCCAGCTGTTCTGCTACCACGTCACCCGCGCCAAGGGTCTCGACACCGAGAACCCCCGCGGGCTCAGGAAGGTCACCCTCACCCGCTGAGGCCGGGGGTGAACGGTCGAAGAGGACCGAGGAGGATCACGATGCCGCGAGCAGGAAAGTGGCTTCGATTCTGTGTGGGCGCGGCGACGCTGCCCGCGCTTCTGTTCCTGGGTGGCGGCCCGTCCCACGCCGAGGACGCGGAAACCGGTCTGCGCCTGCTCGTCATCGGCGCCCACCCGGACGATGCCGACGACAGCGGCGGGACCATGGCCCGGTACCGCGAGCTGGGTCACACGGTGAAGCTCGTCTCCCTCACCAACGGCGACGCCGGGCACTTCGAGCTGGGCGCTGGCCCGCTGGCGGTGATCCGGGCCGCGGAGGCGAGGTGCGCGGGCGAGGTGATCGACTCCGAGTACATCACCCTCGACAACCACGACGGGGAGCTGATGCCGACGCTCGAGGTGCGCCGGCAGGTCATCCGGCTGATCCGCGAGTTCCGGCCGGACATGGTGTTCACCCCGCGGGTCGACGACTATCACCCCGACCACCGGGCCACCGGCGAGCTCGTGCGCGACGCCGCCTACATGGTCACGGTCCCGAACATCGTGCCCCTGACCCCGCACCTGGCGAAGAACCCCGTCTTCGTGAACGTCGAGGACCGGTTCACGCGGCCCGTCCCCTTCCAGCCCGACGTCGTCGTCGACATCGGCGCGGTCGTGGAGAAGAAGGTGGACATGTACCACTGCCACGCCTCGCAGATGTACGAGTGGCTCCCCTACAACCGGGGCGAGCTGGACGAGGTCCCGGAGGGGGACGCCGCCCGGCGGGCCTGGCTCGCGAGACGGTTGAAGGCCCAGTGGCGGAGCACCGCAGACCGGTTCCGGGGCAAGCTCATCGAGCTCTACGGGGAGGAGAGGGGCTCCAAGGTCGAGTTCGCCGAGGCCTTCGAGATCTCCGAGTACGGCTCCATGCCCACCTCGGAGGAGCTGAAGCGGCTGTTCCCGTTCTTCTGACTGCAGACCGAGAACGAGGAGGGGGGGCCGTCGGCCGAGACCGGGCCGGCGGGCACCCGCCTCGTCTCGACGCGCGCTGCGCCCGGGCGAGGCGCCCGAACGAAAGGCCCGTTCGCTCCAGACTCTGCCTGAGCTCAGGCGACGGTCTTCAAGAGCGCGACCAGGAAACCCCAGAACCTGGGGACCGTGTCGATGACGATCCTCTCCTCCGGTGAGTGAGCCTCTTCGACTGTCGGGCCGAAGGAGATCATGTCGATGCCGGGGTACGTCTCGCCGATGATGCCGCACTCGAGGCCCGCGTGGACGGCCTTCACCTCGGGCTCGTTGCCATAGAGCGACGCGTACGTCACGATCGCCTGCTTCAGCGTGGGCGACTCCATGTTCGGCTTCCAGCCCGGGTAGCTGTCGCTCTGCCTGACCGCTGCCCCCCCCAGCTCGAAGATGGTCCGCACCGTCTGCGCGATCTCCTCGATCTCGGAAGCCACGGAGCTGCGCTGGCTGGTCGCGAGCGACACCGTGTCCCCTTCGGTCGTGATCACGGCCACGTTGGTCGAGGTCTCGACGAGCCAGGGGATGGCTGCGCTCATCTTGATGACGCCGTGCGGCAACGCCGCCACCGTCTGGAGGATCTGCTTCTGGCTCTTCCGCTTCAGGACTTGAAGGTCTTCGCCCGCGGCCTCGGCCACGCTCAGACGGAGATCCGGCTCGACCGAGCCCAGCTCCTCGCGCACGACCCCATCCCACCGGGCGACGAGCTTGCGTGCCTTGTTGACGCGCGACTTGGCGACGCAGAAGATCGCGAAGGCCTCGCGGGGGATGGCATTCCGCTTGCCACCGCCACGAATCGAGACGAGACGGGCGCCCGCTTCCTGGGCGAGAGCGATGAGGACGCGATTGGCGATCTTCAACGCGTTGCCCCGCCCCTTGTCGATGTCCGCGCCCGAGTGGCCACCGCGAAGACCCGCGACGCCGAGTTCCAGAGCCACCGCGTTCGGCCTGGCTGGCTCACGCGCGACGTTCCAGGTGCCGAGCGTGTCCACCCCACCGGCGCAGCCCACGTAGATCTCGCCTTCCGTCTCCGAATCCAGGTTCAGCAGGATGCGGCTCCGGACGAAATCGGGATCGAGGTGGTGGGCCCCCGTGAGGCCGGTCTCTTCGTCGATGGTGAAGAGCATCTCGAGGGGACCGTGCTCGAGCGAGCGGTCCTCGGCGACAGCAAGCGCAGTCGCCACGCCGACGCCGTTGTCCGCTCCGAGGGTCGTGCCGTTGGCCCGAACCACGTCCCCGTCCCGCACCAGCTCAATCGGGTCCTTCGTGAAGTCGTGCACCTTGTCGGCGTTCTTCTCGCAGACCATGTCGAGGTGCGACTGGAGGCACACGCTCGGCACGCGGTCGTTGCCGGGGGTGGCCGGCTTCTCGACGAGGACGTTGCCGATCGCATCTCGGCGCGCCGGGAGGCCGAGCTCGCGTGCCGTATCAAGCACGAACTGCGCAGCGGCAGCCTCGTTCTTCGAGCCCCGCGGGATGCGCGAAAGCGCGGCGAAGTGCTTCCACAGGAGCTGCGGTTCCAGACCCTCGATGGCTGAAGACATGGCTCGGATTCTCCTTCCGTCGTTCGGCGGCGCCCGTCGGTGCCAGCGGGCCAGCCCTCACGCTAGCACGCCCCGGCCTGCTCGCATCGTGAGGGCGAAGACGTAGACGATCAGCTCGCGCTCTCCCGCAAGGTCGAGCCTGCCTGTGGCGAGGGAGTGGCGGAGGCGATCGCCGGCTTCGAGGTCAGCCCCGGGAGGAGGCGAGCTGTGCGACCCGGGCCTTGATCCGCTCGTAGATGGGCCGGCCTTCGGGGCACTCCTCCGCGACCCACTCCGCATTTCGGAAGGCCGTGGGCTGCCCTGCCGCCCGCAGCTCCTTGAGGAAGGGCTCGATCTTGGCATAGAGGAACAGCCCCTCGCCGTTGTTCTCGAGCCAGAAAGCGGGATGGACGATCCGGTGGCGGACCATGCTGTAGACCATCTCCCAGTAGGTGCCGGTCTGCCGGTACGCCGCGTTCAGGGGGTGGTCGGGCCTGAGGACGGCCTGCACGTCGTCCCAGCTCTTCGGCCAGAACTCGCGCAGGATGGCGTGCCGGGACTGTCGTATGACGGCCTCGCGGCGCAGGTCGTAGACCTTGAGCAGCAGCTCGGCGTCGTGGTGGTCGGGTGTCTCTTTGGGCATGGGAAGCATGATACCGCCGGTGTCGGGGGGACAACCGTAAACCCTTCGCCCGAAGGTTGCGGCTCGCATTGAAGTCAGGCGTTCGGTCGAATACCCTCCGCGGGATCACGACTGGAGGACGGTTCATGAACGCAAGACTGGTCTATTGTCTGATGGCGGGAGCCCTGATCCTCTCTGTGGCCTGCACCCCCACCGGGAAGCCAGAAGAGCAGCAGACAGCGGCCGTGGATCCCTGCGAGGGCTTGAACACCCTGACCGAGGCCGAGGAGGCCCAAGGCTGGGAGCTTCTCTTCGACGGCCAGACCATGAACGGCTGGCATGGCTTCAACGGGGGGAGCACCGAGGCCTGGTCGATCGACGGCTGCGCCCTCAAGACCGCGGGGACCGAGGGCAACTACGGGAGCGACCAACGCGTCGATCTGGCGACGGACGACGAGTACACGGACTTCGAGATCAGCATCGACTGGAAGCTCACCCCGGGCGCCAACGGCGGTCTGATGTACGGGGTTGTCGAGGACACGAAGTACAAGGCCGCCTGGGAGACCGGCCCCGAGTACCAGTTCATCGACGGTGACGGGTGGCCGAAGCCCGAGGAGATCACGGACTTGAACCGCAGCGGCGCCGACTACGCCATGCACGCCCCGAACGACCTGAGGGCGCTCAAGCCGGTCGGAGAGTGGAACACCAGCAAGATCGTCGTGAACGGCCCGAGGGTCGAGCACTGGCTGAACGGCCGGAAGATCCTCGAGTTCGAGCGCTGGACGGATGATTGGAGGGAGCTTCGCGCCGGCGGCAAGTGGAAGGAGTATCCGGACTACGGGCTCGCCGGGACCGGCCGCATCGTGATCCAGGACCACGGAAGCGAGCTCTGGTTCCGGAACATCAAGATCCGCGAGATGACAGACTAGACAAACCCCCGGAGGAACCTCAGCGACTGCGTGAGGGCCTGCTTCCTCCGCTCGAGCGAGCCTTCGTAGGCGCGATCCTCGACCTCGACGACCACGGGGCCGTCGTATCCCGTGTCGGACAGGACGGAGAAGAAACGCCCCCAGTTCACGTCACCCAGGCCGGGCAGCTTGGGCTTGTGGTACTCGAGCGGGGTGGCCAGGATGCCGACGTCGTCCAGGTCGTTGTGATCCACCCGCACGTCCTTGGCGTGGACGTGGAAGATCCGCTTTTTGAACTCCCGCAGCGGCTTCAGATAGTCCATGTGCTGCCAGACGAAGTGCGAGGGGTCGAAGTTGAGGCCGAAGCCGGGGCTGGGGATCTCTTCGAACATCCGCCGCCAGACCTTCGGTGTCGCGGCCAGGTTCTTCCCCCCCGGCCACTCGTCCCCGGTAAAGATCATCGGGCAGTTCTCGATCCCGATCCGCACACCCTGTTCCTCGGCCACCGCCACGATCGGGACCCACGTCTCCACGAACTGGGCCCACTGCTCGTCGATGGTCTTCGTCCAGTCACGGCCGACGAAGGTGTTGACCTGCGTCACGCCCAGTAGCGGGGCGGCGCGAATGACCGTCTTGATGTGCTCGACCGCGAGCTCCGCTTCCGCCGGGTCGGGGGCGAGCGGGTTCGGGTAGTAGCCGAGGCCGCTGATCAAGAGGCCGTTCTTCTCGAAGAGATCCCGAATGCCCGTCGCCCTCGCCTCGTCGAGGTCCACCACGTCGATATGGGTCACCCCAGCGTAGCGGCGCTCGGCCTTCCCCGGGGGCCAGCAGCACACCTCGAGGCACTCGAAGCCCTCGGCGACGGCAAACGCCACGACGTCCTCGAGAGAGAGATCGGGGACGATGGCGGTGAGGAAGCCCAGCTTCATCGCTAGGCCCCCTTCACGTCGACCCAGCCCCCGTTCCGGTGGCTCTCGAGGACGGCCTCGCACAGGACGACCTCGCGGTGCCCGTCCTTGAATGTGGCAAACGGCGCCGTGGCCGAGAAGTCCCCCTTCTCGACGTAGCCGTAGAAGGCCCGGAAGTGCTGCTTGAAGGTGTCGGCGTAGCCCTCGGCGTGGCCCCCGGGCACCCCCACCGCGGCCCGGGCGGTCGGGGACAGGAGCGACGGGTCGCGCATCAGGACCTCGTTGGGACCGGTGCGGCGGCCGATCCAGAGCACCTCCGGGTTCTCGCTGATCCACTCGAGCGCCGCCTTCTCGCCGGCGAGCTCGTAGCGGAGGCAGTTCTTCCGTCCCGCGGTGACCTGGGACACCCACAGAGTGCCCTTGGCCCCGCCCTTGAAGCGAAGGAGGATGCTGCCGTAGTCCTCGGTGGTGATCTTCACGGGCTCGGTGTCGGCCTCGGCCCCGAGCTTGCCGGTGAAGGTCTCCACCTCGCCCTTCGGGCGGCGGCGGATGGGATGGACGACCATCAGGTCGGCGCAGACCGCCTCGGCCTCCAGGCCGGTGATGGCGTGGACGAGGTCCAGCCAGTGCGTCCCGATGTCGGCTACCGCTCGAAGCTCGCCGCCTTCCTCAGCGAGGACACGCCAGTTGTAGTCGGTGTCGAGGAGCAGCCAGTCCTGGACGTAGCTCCCGGCCACGTGGTGGATCTTCCCGATCTCCCCCCCCCGGACCCGTTCGCGAGCCTCGAGACAGAGGGGGTAGAAGCGGATGTTGTAGTTGACGGCGGCCGCCTGCTTCGAGCGTTTCCCGGCCAGCGCGACGAGCTCGGCCGTCTCCTTCGAGTTCATCGCCAGGGGCTTCTCACAGAAAACGTGCTTTCCGGCCTCGAGGGCCGCCTTGGCCATCCCGTGATGGAGGCGGTTCGGGGTCACGATGTGGACCGACTGGACCGCGGAGTCGCCGAGCAGCTCGTCCAGCGAGGCGTAGCCCCTGGGAATGCCCTGGGCCTTCACGAAGCCCGCGGTCTCCTCCGCGGAGACGCCGAGGGCGCCCACGACCTCGACGCCGGCGCGACGGAGCCCTTCCGTGTGCACGCCACCCATGAAGCCCGCCCCGATCACCGCCGCCCCAATGCGCGCCATCGTCCCCTCCCCTTCTCTGCGTAGCCCCCGTTGTGTACACCCAGCACCCCAGCGGCCGCAAGAGGCAGACTCCCCAGGGCGGCTCGCAACGGGAGAGGTTAATATGAGGGACGGTCGATTCGAGGACGCGAGACAGTGACCATCAAGAGACGACGAGCGACGGTGCCCGCGACCGCAGCGGTGCTGGCCGCCGGTCTGCTCCTCCCCGCCTGTGGGGGTGGCGGCTCCCCGACACCAACGAGCGCTCCGGCGGCCCCAACCGGGCCGAGCGCTGTGGTCGTCCTCGGGGTCGGCAACTTCGATGAGCTGGTCCTACTGGCGGACGGGGTGAGCCTCGTGGACTTCTATGCACCCGGCTGCAGCCACTGCACGCGGATGGAGCCCATCGTGGAGCAGCTGGCGGTCGACTTCGTCGACCGCGCGCTGGTCGGGAAGGTGAACGTCCAGACGGACACCCCGCTCATGGCGGCCTGGAACATCCCCGGCTGGCCGACCTTCGTCGTCGTGAAGGACGGGACCGAGTTCAATCGCTGGGTCGGCGAGACGAGCTACGAGCGGCTGGCGGGGATGCTCGAGGCCGCCCTCCAGGCCCCGTAGGCGTGACCGTCGTCTCCGGAATCAGTAGCGGATGATGAGGGTGTTGGTCCGGGGCTCCACGGTGACGTCGCCCTCCGGGGCCACGAGGCGCTTCAGCAGGGGGGCCATCTCCTCCGCCCGCGCCCACGTGAGACGGTAGAGAGCCAGGCTCTCACCCCCCCCGGCCGGCCGCGCCTCCCGCAGCCGGCGACGGCTCTCCGCCTCCTCGCGCAGACGGGACGCCGTGGCCACCCACAGGACGCCGCCCGTCTCCTCGTAGCCGAGGTCGCAGGCCCGCAGCACGGTGTCGAGGGTCTTCAGCCACGGCACCTCATGCAGCTTGAGCGTGAGTGCGCAGTCGAGGCCGGGGTCGAACACGACCTGGCGCCCTCCCAGCTCCACGAGCACCCTCACGATGGACTGGATGGGCGCGCCCTTGACGTCCATCGAGAGGCGCGCCTCGGCCTCCTCGCCGGCGCACGGCACGACGGCTACCGCGACAAGGAGCAGAAGCGCAATCGCCCGCTCGAGCTTCATATGGCCCGGTCTCCTCGATCGGGGCTAGGACGTCGCGGGCCGCCACACCCCGAGGAAGTTGAACACGACCGCGGCGAAGGCGGCCGGCTCCTCCACCGGAGCGAAGTGGCCACTCTTCTCGAAAACCACCCAATCCGAATGGGGCAGGCCGTCGTGGAGGGCCTTCACCCGCTCCGGGGGAAGCATGTCGTGGGCCCCGGCGATCACGAGGCTCCGGACCGGGATCTCGGGCAGCAGGTCGCGCGCATCGAACGTGGGGGCCTCCCGGTTGGCGTACTCGGCGTGGGGCCAGCTGAGCTCGGCCTCGCCGAAGATGCGCTCGAGGGCCGGCCCCGCCTGCTCGGGGTCGGCGAAGAGCATCGGGAAGTACTCCTCGAGCCACATCGTCCTCTGCCGGGCGGTCTTCTCCTCCATCGACAGCTCGGGATTGGCCATCTCCTCCATGAACGAGGCGTAGGTCGCCATCAGCTCGGGGTGATCGGCCTGGAGGGCCTTCGCGTCCTCGTCGGTGAAGCTCGCCATCCCGTGCAGGAAGATCGCGGAGGACAGCGTCTCCGGGTGCTCGTGGGCGAGATAGATCAGGTTGATCGCCCCGTTCGACCAGCCGATGACGTTGGCCTGCTCCAGGCCGAGGTGTTCACGCAAGGCCTGGAAGTCGGCGCGGACCGCCGCCATCCCCCGATCGGCGTCCTCGCGGACCGCCTCCGACTCGCCCATCCCCCGCGGGTCGAAGTAGACGAGCGTCAGTCGCTCCTCGAGCGGCCGGTACATTGCCCGCAGGCCCTCGAGCGAGAGGCCCCAGGAGTTGGGGAGCGTCATCAGGACCGGCCCCTGCCCGTGCACCTCGTAGTGGATCTGGAAGCCGTTCAGCGGGGCCGTGAAGGAGCCGTTCGCCGGACCGGTTGGCTCCTCGGGCTCCGGGGCGGGGGCGGAGCAGGCCCCCAGGGCGAGGGCCAGCGCGGGCACCATGAGCAGCATGTCGGGTCTCATCGTTCCTCCCCGTTCGGTCGCTCCGACCTTCCCGGGCCTTCTGCGACCCGGAAGACCACACAGTAGCGGTTGCCGAAGCCGTTCCAGTCGTCGTGACGCTCGACGACCTCGAAGCCATCAGACGTCATCTCGTCCACCAACTCGTCCATGCGGATCCCGTGGCCGCCCCGGCCGCCTCGAGGCTGCAGGTCGATCACCACGAGCCGCGCCCCGGGCCTCAGGGCACGCCGAAGGCTGGCCCGCATCGGTGCGGGGCTGGTGAAATGATGGTAGACCAGGCGGAGGAGGATCGCCTCGCAACACCCGTCGGGCAGCCCGGTATCGGTCTCCGTGCCGAGGATGGCGGTGAGGTTCGAGAGCCCGGCTCGTCGGGCCCGCTCCTGGATCTCCGCCACGTCGTTGGCGTGGATCTCCGTGGCGTAGACGTGACCGGCGGCGCCGACCTCCTCCGCCAGGCGCTCCGACCACTCGCCCTCTCCAGCCCCGACATCGGCGACGTGCATCCCCTCCCGGAGAGCGAGGGCCTCGACGAGGCGTGCCGTCTCCGAGGAGAGTCCGAGGGCCGGAACGACGCCGGCAAGGAGGATGGCGAGCGACAGCTGAGCGATCGGTCGAGTCTGAAGACGAGCGATCACCGGGACCTCCTGACCGCCCCCAACCGCATCTTGGACCAAACCGGTCGCCGGGGTCCAGCCCGGCCTTTCGAGGTGTGTGGGCCCTGCCCGCGCCCGCGCCGTGCCAGGATGAGGCCGGAGGGGGTAGAATCCACCGTCTCAGGTCTCCTCGCCCCGATCCGGACGGGCTCGGAAGAGCACGCCGGGATTGCGTTCCGGATGGTCGCAGGGGTCCCGCGAAGCCACAGAAAAGGAGCCATTTCGATGAGCGAACAGTTCACGCCCAAGCCGGAGCACAAGTTCACGTTTGGCCTGTGGACGGTCGGAAACCCCGGCGGCGACCCCTTCGGGCCGCCGACGCGTCCGCGCCTGTCGCCGGTCGACATCGTCCACCTGCTCGGGGAGGTGGGGGCGTACGGGGTGAACTTCCACGACAACGACCTCGTGCCCATCGACGCGACGCCCGCCGAGCACGACAAGATCGTCAAGGACTTCAAGAAGGCCCTGGCCGACACCGGGCTCAAGGTGCCGATGGCCACCACCAACCTCTTCAGCGATCCGATCTTCAAGGACGGGGCCTTCACCTCGAACGACCCCCGGGTCCGCGCCTACGCGCTCTCGAAGACGATGAAGGCCATGGACCTCGGGGTCGACCTCGGGGCCAAGGTTTACGTCTTCTGGGGCGGCCGAGAGGGCGTCGAGACCGACGCGAGCAAGAACCCGCTGGAGGCGGCAAAGCGCTTCCGCGACGCCCTCAACTTCCTGACCCACTACGCCAAGGACCAGAAGTACGACTTGGTCTTCGCCCTCGAGGCCAAGCCCAACGAGCCGCGTCACGACATCTACCTGCCGACCACCGGCTCCTTCCTCGGCTTCATCGAGAGCCTCGATCACCCCGAGATGGTGGGCGTGAACCCCGAGGTAGCCCACGAGCACATGTCGGGCCTCAACTTCATGCACGCGGTCGCCCAGGCCTGGGACGCGGGCAAGCTCTTCCACATCGACCTCAACGACCAGGCCTTCGGCCGTTACGACCAGGACCTCCGCTTCGGCTCGCACTCGCTTAAATCGTGCTTCTTCCTGGTCAAGTTCCTCGAGGACGTGGGCTACCCGGGCATGCGCCACTTCGACTCGCACGCCTACCGCACCGAGGACGTCGACGGGGTGAAGGACTTCGCACGCGGGTCGATGCGGAGCTACCTGATCTACAAGGAGAGGGCGAAGCGCTGGAACGAGGACAAGGAGATCCAGGCCCTCGTCAAGGAGATCGGGGACGTGCCGACGGACGGCCTGCCGAAGATCGACGGCTACAGCAAGGCCACCGCCGACGCGCTCAAGGGTCTCACCGTCGATCGCCAGGCCCTTGGCGCCCGCGGTCTCCGCTACGAGAAGCTCGACCAGCTCACCATCGAGGTGCTCCTGGGCGTCCGCTGATCAACGAGAGGGGGCAGGTCCTGGGACATCGCATCCACCCCCGAGGAATGCGTTGCTACAAGACCTGACTCCGGAGGACTCATCCCATGAAGCGACTCTTCCTGGGCGTCGACGTCTCCACCACCGGGGCCAAGGCCCTTCTGATCGACGAAGCGGGAAAGGTGGTGGCCACGGCCACCACTCCCCTCACGCTCCAGACGCCGAAGCCCCTCTGGTCCGAGCAGGACCCGCAGGAGTGGTGGTCGGGGACCGCCGCCTCGATCCGCAAGGCCCTGAGCGACGCGGGGGCGAACGGAGAGGACGTCGCGGCCGTCGGCCTCACCGGCCAGATGCACGGCCTGGTGCTCCTGGACGGCGATCGCAACGTCCTGCGGCCCGCCATCCTCTGGAACGACCAGCGCACCGGCGCGGAGTGCGAGGAGATCGAGCGCCGGGTCGGCCGGTCCGAGCTGATCCGCGAGGTCGGCAACGTCGCCCTCACCGGTTTCACCGCTCCGAAGATCCTCTGGGTCCGGAACAACGAGCCCGACGTCTACACGAAGGCGAAGCTCGTCCTCCTGCCCAAGGACTACGTCCGTCTCCGCCTCACCGGGGAGGCGGCCATGGACCGGGCGGGCGGCTCGGGGACGATCCTCTTCGAGCTCAAGGCCCGCAACTGGTCGAAGGCGGTCCTGGACAAGCTCGACATTCCCGCCGAATGGCTTCCCCCCACCTTCGAAGGCCCGGAGGTCACCGGGAAGATCACGGCCGAGGCAGCGGCCGAGACCGGCCTCTCCGAGGGGACACCGGTGATGGCCGGGGGCGGCGACCAGGCCGCCGGAGCGGTGGGGACCGGAGCCGTCCGCCCCGGGGTCGTCTCACTGACCCTGGGCACCTCCGGGGTCATCTTCGCCACCACCGACGCACCGCTCGTCGAGCCCGAGGGACGACTCCACGCCTTCTGCCACGCCGTTCCCGGCAAGTGGCACTTCATGGGTGTCACCCTCTCGGCCGCCGGCAGCCTGCAGTGGTACCACGACGCCCTCACTCCCAACGAGGGCTTCGACGCGATCGTCACGGAAGCCGAAGGAGCCCCCGCGGGTAGCGAGGGCCTGCTCTTCCTCCCCTACCTCTCCGGTGAGCGAACTCCCTACCCCGACCCCCATGCCCGGGGCAGCTTCGTGGGCCTGACCGTGCGCCACGGTCGTGCGCACATGACGCGGTCCGTCCTCGAGGGCGTCGCCTTCTCGATGAAGGACTGCTTCGGCCTGCTCCAAGGCGCCGGCCTGGGGACGGTGAGCGAGGTCCGGATCGCCGGCGGCGGAGCCAAGGGCGCGCTCTGGAGGAAGATCGTGGCCAGCGTCCTGGGGCTCCCCATGGTCACGGTCACGAGCACCGAGGGGGCCGCCTACGGCGCCGCGCTCCTGGGGGGCGTCGGGGCCGGCGCCTGGCCGAGCGTGGAGGCGGCGTGCGACGCCACGATTGCGGTCACCGGCCGCGACGAGCCCGTCGCCGAGTGGGTGAAGGCCTATGACGACCTCTACCCGCGTTACCGGGAGCTGTATCCCGCCCTCAAGCCGACCTTTGATTCACTCTGAGAGCACCGAAGGGGCGGTGCGCTCAGAGTCGTCTGTGGGGCACGACGGAAATGTCCTCGACAGAAAGAGTCGGGTTCATCCAGTGCAGTCCAGGGTTGCGAACGGACTATCCTGAGAGCAACGTCCAGAGACGGTGCTCTCAGGATGTGTGCTCTCAGGACGGTTGGTAATCAAACACCCACTTCTGAAGGGTCGTGTTGAAGGTGTAGTCGAACGTCTTCTCGAACTCGTCGACCTGCACCTCGCCGCCCGTGTCATTCGTCTCGGCCCGGATCCGGAACCGGATGGTGCCCCGCGTGGGCCCGTCGGTGCCCTCTGGTGGCTCCACCACGTCAACGGACTCGATCGTCCAGGTCGTGCTGACCCCGATGGAGGTGTCCTGGTTCTCGTTCTCTGCCTGGAGCGCCTCGGCCTCTTGCTGAAGCTGGGCGACAAGGGAGTCGCGAGGTGGGGCCTTCGGCTCGCTCGAGCAGCCGACGAGGGCGACCGCAAACGTGACGCCGATGGCGGCGCCGAGAATCCTGGCCTTCATCCAAACCTCCGGTTCCGCGTCTAGCGCTGGCGCATCCCGCCGCGACCAAGACTACTCCTCGATGGTCCCGGCGTCGAGGTCGTGCTTCCTCATGTAGTAGCTGAGGTTGCGCGGGTCGATCCCCAGCAGCCGCGCCGCCTCCTTGCGCACCCCGCCCGCCCGGCGGTGGGCCTCCTTCAGTAGCTCGCTCTCCAGCTTGTTGAGGGCCTCCCGCAGGTTGAGCTCCCGCTCGGCCATCGGCGCCCCCTCGGCGGGGAGCGCGGCCAGACCCGCCGACGCCGCAAGGTCGAGGTCGTCGAGGCCGTGGGCGGGGTCCAGGATCATCGCGCGCTCGATGACATTGCCGAGCTCCCGCACGTTACCCGGCCAGCGATACGCGACGAGCCGGTCGAGCGTCGCCGGGGCCAGCTCCGGTGCTGCCCGGCCGAGCCTCCCGGCCACGCGGTCGGCGAAGTGACGGGCCAGGAGAGGGATGTCGTCGCGCCGCTCGCGCAGCGGCGGGACCTCGATGCGCACCACGTTGAGCAGGTAGAACAGGTCGGCGCGAAACCGTCCGTCCTTCACCTCGGCCTCGATGTCGCTGTTGGTCGAGGCCACCACCCTCACGTCTACCCGCGTCGCCTGTGCGTCTCCGAGCCGCTCGAACTCACCGTCCTGGATGACGTGGAGCAGCTTGGCCTGACCCGCCGCCGGCATCGCTGCGACCTCGTCGAGCAGCAGCGTGCCCCGGTCGGCGAGGTGGAATCGCCCCTCGCGGTCCTCGGTGGCGCCGGGGAAGGACCCGTGCCGGTGCCCGAAGAACTCGCTCTCCCACATCTCGAGGGGGACGGCCGCGCAGTTGACCTTGACGAAAGGCCCCGTGGCTCGTCCCGAGAGGGCGTGGAGCCGCCGTGCGAGCAGCTCCTTCCCGGTTCCCGACTCCCCGGTCAGCAGGACGCCCGAGTCGGTGGGCGCCGCCGCCTCGATCATCGCTTCGACCCGCCTCCACGCCCCGCTCTCCCCGAGGGCCTTCTCGGTCTCGTCCTCAACCGTGCTGCGCAGGTAGCGGACCTCACGACGGAGGGCACGGCCCTCGAGCGCACGCTCGAGGGCCACCTCCAGCGCCTCGGGCTCCGCCGGCTTGAGGATGTAGTCGCTGGCCCCGGCCTTGAGGCACGCGACCGCGGACGCGACGTTGCCGTGGCCGGTCAGGATCACCACCGGGACGTCGGGAGCCGAGGTCTGCATCCGCCGGACGAGCTCCAGCCCATCCGCCCCGGGCATCCGCAGGTCGGAGAGCACGACGTCCACTGGAGCCTGTCCGAGGTGATCGAGCGCCTCCGCCGCCGAGCCGGCCGGACTCGCCTCGAAGCGGCGCGCGCGCAGGATCTCCACCAGCGAGTCGCGGACGTAGGCCTCGTCCTCCACGACGAGGACCCGCCCGCGGTGCTTCGTGGTCGTGCGATCGTTCATCGGTTCACTCCTTCGCCGGGTCGTCGTCGACGGGTGCCGAGCCCGCGGGCTCGGCCTCGGACAGAGCCGGCAACGTCATCCGGAACGAGGACCCACCGCCCTCACGGGTCTGGACGCTGAGCTCGCCGTCGTGCTGCCTGACGATCGCGTGGCAGATCGACAGACCCAGCCCCGTCGATTCCCTCGTCGAGAAGAACGGCTCGAAGACCCGCGTCTGGTCTGCCGCCGAGACACCGGGGCCACGATCGGAGAACTCGACGACCGCTTGCTCTCCTTCTCGTCGCGAGGCGACACGCACCTCGCCCTTCTCGGGCTGGACCTCGCAAGCGTTCAGGATCAGGTTGACGGCGACCTGACCCAGCATCACCGGGCTGCCGCGCACGCGGAGGGGGCCCGGGGCGAGGTCGAGGACGAAGTGGATGTGCCCGAACTCGCGCCGCGACTCGACGAAGTGCTCGGTCTCGCGCAGGACCTCGTTGAGGTCCACTGGTGTCTTCGGGGCCTTCGCCGGGTCGGCGTGGGCGAGAACCTGGCGCACGATTCCCGCGGCCCGGTCCAGCCCCTGCCGAACGGAGGCCACATGGCTCTGGGCCCCTTCGGCGTCGCCGCGGTCCAGGGCTTCGCGGGCCAAGGTCAGATAGTTCGACATGCCCTCGAGCGGGTTGTTGATCTCGTGAGCGATCCCCGCGGCGAGCCGCCCCACGGTCGTGAGTCGCTCGGCGTGGAAGAGCTGCCGCTCGAGCTCGCGGACGTGGGCCTCCTCCGCGGCACGGGCCTCCAGCCGGGCCCGGCGCCGGGCCTGCTGCACCGCAAAGCCTCCGAGCAGCAGGGCGAGGGCCATCACCCCGGCGTTGAGGGCGAAGGTCGTGCGATAGCGGGCCCACACCGGCTCGGCCAAACCCACGACCGTGCCTTCCGGCTGCTCGCAAGCCAGGACGAGGGGCCCCGGGAGCGACCAGCCCTCGGCCCGCACCGGCGCCTCCGCCTCCACCTGCCTCTCCTCCCCCGGCTCGGATTGACGCCGCAGGGCCCGGCTCCGGGCGAGAACCGCCCCGCTCGCGTCGCTCAGGACGCAGGAGCGGGGCGTCTCGGGGCTCCCGGCCGTGTCCTCGAGCAGCACACTCGGCTCGACCTCGGTCTCGATGATCACTCCCCCCGCGAGCCCGGTCTCCTGCCCGTGGGGCAGCACCGCGGTGAGGCGTGGGCGCCGGGGGTCGACCGCCGCCCCCTCCTCGCCGGTCGGGCGGGCCGAGACCCACAGGATGGGCACGCCCCCGCGGCGTCCCAGATGCACGAGCAGGCGTCCATCCGCCGAGCGGACGACGATACGCACGACCTCCGAGTGGCTGCGCAGGAAGAGCAGGAGCGCACTCTCGGCGCCTTGCCGGACGAGGCTGGCCTCTTCCGGGCGGTGCCGCGCCTCGTCGAGGCGCGCGATCGTGGGCGACCCCCCGAGGAACGCGAGGTCCGCCCGTACCCCGGAAAGCCGGCCCTCGAGCCCGGTGGCGCGCGATGCAACTTCGACTTCGAAGGCCCGTCGGGCCTCGCCGATGGCCGTCTGTCGGGCCATCGCGATGCCCCAGAGGCCGGCGAGGTTGACGGCAGCGACCGCGGCGATCGCGATGCCGGTCAGCCAGCCGGGGGCGCGAAACGGCTTCATGGACGCTTCAGTTGAACGGGCAGCGGCCGAAGCGGTCCTCGCAGATGCCGCTGTTGCAGGAGAGAAGAGCTTCGCAGGGAATCGTCGGGAAGTCACAGTTCCCCCCGATGGGGATCCCGGTCTCGGTCTCTCCGCAGTCCTGCCCAGAAACCACGTTTCCCTCGCAGAAGCAGGGCTCGCCAGGAGCGCCGACGACACACCATCTCGGCGAGCAGGTGATCGTGCCCTCCTCGGCGCCGCCCTGTCCGAGCTTGTTCACGCCGTAGAGCGCCGCCCCGCCGACCGCGGTCGCACCCAGGACCGCACCCAGGTGCTTGAGATACTGCCCCGCGCTGGTCGTCTCTTCTGCGGTGACGGCCGTCCCTTCAACGACCGCGGCCTCGTCTTCGTCGGTGGCCCTCACCTTCCTGAGCCAGACCTCCCCGCTCAGACGCGAGCGCGGCCTTGTCCCGTCGGCGAAGGCGAAGCCGTCGGCCAGCGGCTCGTCCGCCGCCCCCTGCTGCCACGCCATCATCCCGTGCAGCGCACGACCCTGCTCCACCAGCGAGAGGTCCCAGTGGTGCCCGCCAGAGTCGGTGATGGAAACGGTGCCCTGGGCGAGGACGACCTCGGTCACGAGGTGGCGCTTGCGGACGGGTGGACATCCGGAACCCTCGGCCGGTGGAATGTCCATGGCCACCGAGCCCTGGAGGCCACCTTCCCCGGGGGAGAGCTCGACGCGCACCGTGGCTTCGTCTTCGGACCCCTCGTAGCGACAAGGATGTCCCGGCCAGTCGTTGGTGAGTCTAGCCCATCCCGCCCATTCGCCGGCGAGCCCGGCTCCGCCGGACACTGTGAGCGGCGCCTCCGACGGGGCCTGCGGCGCGGCCACGAGAGGCACGGCCGGGAGAAGGGCTATGACGAGGAAGCCGGGACGTCGCACGCAGGGTCTCATCGTGGAGCGATCGAGGCGGATGCTATCACGTCAGTCGGTCCTTCGCCTCGTCGATGCGGGCGTTGTTCTCCTCGTACGAAAGGGACCCCGTGCGACCCTCCGGCGGGTAGACGTGGCGTCGATACGAAGGGTAGGCCTCGGTTCGCAGGTGCGCCAGCATGTGGTGACCCCGCCGCGTCTGCCGCTCGTGCCGGAGCGCGGTGACGTCGACCGGAGCAACGACGATCCGTTCGCCCGGCCCCGCAGAGGCCTGGGCCAGGATCCGCCCGTCGAAATCCACGACCATGCTCCCGCCCGGCCACGAGTAGGGCGGGTAGCGCCGCAGGGCCGCACCCTGGTTGGCGGCCACGACGTAGGCGAGGTTCTCCAGCGCACGGCAACGATTCACGACCGTCCACCAGTCCATGGGCTCGGTGGCCCCCCAGGGGTCCATGTACGCGGAGACCCGCACCAGGATCTCTGCCCCGTTCATCGCCAGCTCACGAAGGGCCTCGGGGAAGATCCAGTCGTAGCAGATGGCACACCCGATGCGGCCGATCGGCGTGTCCGCCACTGGAAAGAGCGGCTCGTCGTATCCCGGTACGTCGTGCGGGCTCGAGTGCACCTCGTACGGGATCCAGGGGTTCACCTTCCGGTACTTGTAGAGGATGCCCTCGGGGCCGACGAGGCAGGTCGTGTTGAACACGACGTCGGGCCACCTGGGGTCCGACTCGATCATCGTTCCGGTCTGGATGTAGACTCCGTGCTCCTTCGCCTTGGCGTGCAACCGGTCGGTGTGCTCGTTCGGGACGGGAACGGCGAGCCTCTCGCGGAGCTCGGCGAGCGTCGGGTAGACGGGAGCGGCGTGGGCAAACTCCGGGAAGACCACGAGCCGCACCGGCAGGAAGGGGGCGGCTCCGGCCATCGCCGAGTCGACCATCGAGAGCATTCGGTCGGTGTTGGCCGTCATCTCCGACCGGCCGAGGGGATTCGACAGGTCGGTCTGGCACGCGGCGGCGGAATAGCGGATCAGCTCTGTCATTCATTGACCCCCCACCCCAAACCACTTCGGGAACCCAGGCTTGAGCGACGTTCCCGAAGTATTCCGTTCTGTCGTCGCGAGGTATTCCAGGCTGCTGAGCGCGAGAAATCGTCCACGAAGACCTCCACATTTTGGAGAGAAACGAACGACAAAGGGACTATCCCTCCCCAAGTAGGGGAGCGGGACGACTCAAGGCACGAGGCGCTGCCCCGGTCGGGGCAGCGTCTTCGAAGCAAGGAGGCCCCTTCCCTCCTGTACGAAGACGATCTGGTTGGCGACGATCGGGCCGAGCCGGTCCACCTGCCCGCTCGGCCACACCACCTCCACGGACTCCGCCTTGTCGTGGTCTCCGAGCCCGAAGGTGAGCGCGGTGTCGCTCTGCGAGCAGTAGCTGGAGCCGGTGTGGACGAATCGCCACTGTCGGTGGCCGTCGGGTCGGGTGACCGTCACCCGGGCCCCGATCCCGTCGCGATTGGAGCGTGTTCCGATCGTCTTCACTCGGACGAAGCGGCTTTGGTTGCCGCCCTCGTTGCGATAGAGAACGGCGGGTCCGTTGTTCGTGTTCACCAGGATGTCGAGGTCACCGTCGTTGTCGAAGTCGCCGTTGGCCGCCCCCCGCGCGACGATCGGGCGGCTGATCGCCGGCCCGAGCTCCTGCGTCACCTCCTCGAAGCGGTGCCCCCCCAGGTTCCGGAACACGTGGGGAGGCTGGGCATGCTGGACCGTCGGCTGCACCGCCGCGATGTCGTCGGCGACGTGGCCGTTGCCGGCAAAGATGTCGAACAGCCCGTCGAGGTCGTAGTCGAAGAAGAAGATGCCGAAAGCGAGGGTGAGAAAGCTCGACCGGCCGACGGTCGATATCGGGGCCTCGTCGACGTAGAGCCCGTCCCCTTCGTAGTGGTACAGGCCGATCATCTCGTTTGAGAAGTTGCCGATGAGGATGCTCGTCTGGCCGCCCCCCGAGTAGTCGGCGGCGTCGATGCCCATCCCCGCCCGGGCCACCCCGGTCTCGCCGAAGGCGATTCCCGCCCCCATGCCCACGTCGGAGAAGGTCCCATCGCCGTTGTTCCGGTAGAGCTTGTTGGGCTGGGTGTCGTTGGCGAGGGCGAAATCGGGCCAGCCGTCGCCGTCGTGGTCGAGGAGCGCGACGCCGAGCGCCTTCGAGGCCGGGTTCCAGAGCCCGGCCGCCCTGGTCACGTCCTCGAAGGTCCCGTCGCCGCGGTTGCGGAGGAGGGTCGGGCTCTCGCCCTTGTAGGACTCCGGGGTGCAGTACGACTTGGTCTTGCCATCGAGGGTGCAGAACAGGTCACCCTCCACGGACCAGGTGACGTAGTTGGCCACGACGAGGTCGAGGTGCCCGTCACGGTCGTAGTCGAAGAACATCGCGCTGGTCGGGAACGTCCCCGGGCCGCCGGCCCCGGCCTTCGCGGTCACGTCCTCGAAGCTTCCGTCGCCGAGGTTGCGGAAGAGGTGGCTGCCTCCGATCGCGGTCACGTAGAGGTCGACCCATCCGTCGTTGTCGTAGTCGGCGGCCGTCACCCCCTGGCCGTACATCTCGACCGCGAGCCCGGCCTCCCGGGTGACGTTGGTGAACGTCCCGTCCCGGTCGTTGCGGAAGAGCGCGGAGTAGGTCGGCTCGCCGGGCTGGCCCGGCCAGGGCGTCATGTTGACGAGAAACGCGTCGAGCCAGCCGTCCCGGTCGTAGTCGAGGAAGGCGCAGCCCGAGCCCATGGTCTCCGGCAGATACTTCTTTCCGAAGGCCCCCGAGTTGTGGTGGAACTCGAGCTCGGCGTGGGCGGTGCCGTCGGCGAACTGAATGGGCCGGCGGCTCTGCGACGAGGCCGTTCCCTGGATCAGCACCACGGGGAGGCCAACGGTAAGAACGACCGCGACGAGACGGAACCTCAATGCGTCGTCCCCTGATCAGCGGTGCCGGATGCCCCGGGGGCCCGGGCGCGACTCGTCGTGGTGGGGGGCGCCCTCCGCCAGCTTCTGGAGCTCCTCGCGGCGCCCGAGCATGAACTCGAGAAAGGCGCGCGTGGCCGCGGGCTGGAAGCGGGCGAGCGAGATCGCGGCCACTGTCCTCTTCAGCTCGTGGCCCTCGATCTTGAGCTTGGAGAGCCAGCCCCACGCCACCTCGTCGCCGACCGCCCAGGCCGGCAGCAGGGAGATGCCTTGGCCACGCTCCACCATCAGCTTGATGAACGCGGTGTCGTTGGACTCGAGGGCAAGGGACGGCTGCAGGCCGACCTTGTTGAAGAACTCGTCGGTGGCGCGTCGGATCGAGCCCCCCAGCTCGAACAGGATGAACCGCTCCTCGCGGACCTGCTCCAGGGTCACCCGGCCCCTCCCGGAGAAGCGATGGCTGTGGCCCACGACCAGCACGAGCTCGTCTTCGAAGAGGCTCGTGATCTTGAGCGCGGGCGAGAAGACGGGGAGCGAGGCAAAGCCCACGTCGGCCATGCCGTTGAGGATCTCCGCCACCGTCTGATCGGTACTGGCCGTCGTGCGGAACGAGACGTCGATCCGCGGCTGCTCGCGCATGAAGGTCTCGAACAGCGGGGCAAAGAGGTGCACGAAGGCCTGGGTGGCCGCGGCCGCTCGCACGCGACCGGCCGGGGAGTGCTCCCCCCCCGTGATCCGCTCGCGGAGGGCCTCGGCCTCGTCGAGGATCCGTACCGCGTGTTCGAGCGCAGCCTGCCCGAGCGACGAGAGCTTGACCCCGCGCTTGGCCCGGATGAACAGCGGCTCACCGAGCTCGGTCTCGAGAGACTTGATCTGGTGACTCACCGCGGACTGGGTGAGCCCCAGTCTTCCCGCGGCGCGGGTGAAGTTGAGGGTCTCGGCGACAACCCGGAACGTGCGGAGTTGGGAGAGCTCCATGGTGTCCTCTCCGTCCCTTGACGATCAGAGATGTTCATGAACTATACCAGAGGGATCTAGCGCATCGTTCGCCAGCGGCACATCACCGAAGTCGAGTTCATGGGATGGACGTGGTGGCGCGCAGGCGGCCGGGGCCCCCGACGAGGACGCAGTCGAACATCGAAGCCGTCGCTTTCGGTGTGGCAAGTGCGGCTGGCCTCCAGGCCTGGGCTCACCCGGGTGTCCTCTCCTTGGGGACACCCGGGTGTCCAAGGCCTATCTCGAGCGTTTCCCTCCCCCTACGTGGGGAGGGTTAGGGAGGGGGGTCGATGAATGATCGTGGCCGCCGAGCGCCCAACGCTCCAGGGAATGCACGCGACTTCGGTGACAGGACGCGAGAAGGCAGGGGCCAGGGCCCAGTGGACGGGCCCAGGGTGCCTACGGCGTCGCGGGTTCCTCCAGGGTGGGGAGTCGCCCCGAGACGGCGGTGAGAGCGCGCAGTCGCCGCCTGACCCCGGGGGTGAGGTCGGTGGCGGCGAAGCGCCAGCGCCAGTTGCCGTCGGGGCGGCCGGGCAGGTTCATCCGGGCCGCGCTGCCCAGGCCGAGGACGTCCTGAAGGGGGACGATGACGGTGTCGGCGACCGAGACGTAGAGCGTGCGCAGGAAGTCCCAGTGGATCTCGCCGCCGTCGCCCCCGACGTATGCCAGCGCGCGGGCGTGCTCGAGCTCCGCGTCCTCCGGGGAGCGCGTCGAGTCGCCCACCCCGCCGCGCCACCACCCGACCACGGTGTCGTTGTCGTGGGTGGCGGTGTAGGCCACGACCCCGCGCGAGAAGTTGTGCGGCAGGAAGCTGCTGTCGGGATCGTCGCCACCGAACGCAAACTGGAGGACGGCCATGCCGGGAAAGCCGAGCTGCCGGCGGAGGGCCTCCACCTCGGGGGTGATCACGCCCAGATTCTCGACGACGACGGGGAGGGGGCCCAGAGACCCCTCGAGGGCCGCGAAGAGGGCCGCTCCCGGACCCTTCACCCAGCGGCCGTTCTCCGCCGTCGAGTCGCCGCCCGGGACCTCCCAGTACGCCTCGAAGCCCCGGAAGTGGTCCAGCCGCACCAGGTCGACGAGACTCAGCACCGCACGCAGGCGGTCAATCCACCAGGCGTAGCCTGTGCGTGCCAGCTCGTTCCAGCGATAAAGAGGGTTGCCCCAGAGCTGGCCGGTGGCGCTGAAGTAGTCGGGCGGCACTCCCGCCTGAAGCGCCGGCTGGCCGTCCTCGGTGAGGTGGAATAGCTCGGGGTGGGCCCAGACGTCGGCGCTGTCGTGGGAGACGAAGATCGGGATGTCCCCCATGATGCGGATGCCCCGCGCCCGCGCCTCGGCCCGCAGCTCCCCCCACTGCGAGAAGAACACCCACTGCTCGAACTCCACGCCGCGAATGTCGGGGGCGAGCTCGGCCCGAGCCCTCTCCAGCGCCGACGGGTCCCTCCGGGCGAGCGGGGGGGCCCACTGATACCAGGGAGCACCCCCGTTCGCGCGCTTCAGCGCCATGAAGAGCGCGAAGTCGGAGAGCCAGGATGCCTCCGTGGTGCAGAAACCGGACAGGGCTTCACGGTGCTCGGGCCGGGCCTGGCTCTCGAACGCGGCGTGGGCCTTCGCGAGTAGCGGCCACTTGAGCTCGATCACCGCCCCGAAATCGACCTCGTCCCGCGGCAGATCCTCTCCCAACCTCAGGTCGGCGTCGTCGAGCAGGCCAGCCTCGTGCAGGCGGTCGAGGCTCACCAGCAGGGGGTTCCCGGCGAAGGCGGAGAAGCACTGGTAGGGCGAGTCGCCGTACCCGGTGGGTCCGAGAGGGAGGACCTGCCACACGCTCTGGCCCGCGTCGGCTAGAAAGGTGAGGAAGTCGACCGCCGCGGGCCCGAGCTCGCCGATGCCCCGCGGACCGGGCAGACTGGTCGGGTGCAGCACGATGCCCGCCGAGCGCCCGCCCACCGACCCTACACCACTCCCCAAAGGGACTATTCTGCCGGCGGGGTTACGATGGGAACCAGGATCGACCGGTTGAACAGATTGCCCCGGTCGTCGAGGAACTGGACGGCCACGACGAGGTCGGCGTCCACGCGGAGATCGGGCAGCACGTAGCTCGCGCTCTTGGTGACGTCCATCTCCCCCACGGGCTCGATGCGGCTGGTGCCGACAAAGACGACGAGGGAGGCCGAGTCGTAGTAGTCGGTGGCGACCTGGAGTCCCGTTTCGGGGTCGAAGACGGTCGAGTTGATGAACTGGATCTCACCCCCGAGGCCATTGAGCTCGCGGAGCTTCACGACGTACGAAGCGCTCACCGAGCCGGTGAGAATGTTCTGCAGACCGATGACGGGATTCGGTTCCACGGTGACGTCGATCACACCCCGTGCGACGTCGGGGATGTTGGTGCTGGTGTCGTTGCATGCCGGAAGAAGAAGGGCGCCAAGCAGGACGAGGATGAGGCCCGGAAAGACAACCCATCGGCTCCTGCCCGTGGATCTGTAGTGCATGTCGGGTTTCTGTAGCTCCAGGTTCGTGACAGGGAATCAGTCCGCCATTCTAGCCCCGATCGGAGGTTCTTTGGGCATTCGTCCGATCGCCGCCTCGCCGGCCATGCCGTTTGGACGGGCGGCGAGTCGGTTAGACTGGGGGACCATGCCGCCGGCCGAGTCCTCGCCCCTGCACGACGCCCACGTCGCCGCGGGGGCGGTGTTCTCCGATCGGGGCGGTCGGACCGTCGTGGCGTCCTACGGGGATCCCGCGGGCGAGTACTCCGCGATGCTCGAATCCAGCGGCCTGGTCGATCTCGCCGAGCGCGGCGTGCTCGAGGCCTCCGGGCCCAAGCGGCTGGAGTTCCTGCAGGGCATGCTCAGCCACGACGTCGCCGGGCGTCAGCCGGGCCAGGGCTGCCGGGCCGCCATCATGAACCCGAAGGGGCACGTCCGCTTTCTCGTCCGGGCCCTGGTGGACAAGGACGTGGTCCTTCTCGAGACGGACGTGGATCGGCTCGATCTCCTGCAGCGTACGCTCGAGCACCACCGGGTGGCGGCGCCGGTTCGCTTCAAGGTGTCGCCGACCGCGGTCGTGGGCGTCGTCGGCGTCGGGGCGGCCGAGCTTCTCCGCGCGCAGGGCCTGGAGCCCCCGCTCGGACCCGACGACCACATCCGCACGACCGTGGGAGGCCGGGACGTTCGGGTGATCCGGGCCGGAGACCTCCCCGGTGGCGGCTTCGTGCTTCACGTCTCGCCGGACGATGCGACCGCGGTGTGGGAGGCGCTGGCCGCCGCCGGGATACGGCCGGCCGGCCGCGACGCCCTGGACGCGCGGCGCATCGAGGACCTCCGACCCTGGTACGGGACCGACGTCACCGAGGACAATCTCCTTCACGAGACTGGGCTTCTGGCCGAGTGTCACTCCTCCACCAAGGGCTGCTACGTCGGTCAGGAGGTCGTGGCCCGCCTCGAGGGGCGGGGCGGCAAGGTCAACAAGGCGCTGCGCCGTCTGCGTCTCGCCGCGCCATCGGCACCGGGGGCCATCGTGCGCGCCGGGGACAACGACGTGGGCCGGCTCACCACCGCCGCGACCTCGCCACTCTACGGACCGATCGCCATGGGTTACGTCCATCGAGGCCACTTTGCCCCGGGGACGGAGCTGGACGTCGAAGGGACCAAGGCCACCGTCGTCGCCGCATTCGACGAGGAATGAGACCCTGAAGATCTACACGAAGGCGGGGGACCACGGCCAGACCAGCCTCCTCGGCGGGAAACGGGTCCCCAAAGACCACCCCCGGGTCGCCGCCTACGGCGACGTGGACGAGCTGAACGCCGCGCTCGGAGCGGCACGGGCGCAGGCCGACCGGGCCGACCTTGACCGTCTCCTGCTCGGAGTGCAGCGCGACCTCTTCGTGATCGGTGCCCGGCTCGCGGACCCTGGCCGTCGGGTGACGTCCAGGCGGGCCAAGGCGGCCTTCCCGGCCGCCCGGGTGCGGCGTCTGGAGAAGGCCATCGACGCCCGGGAGGCAAGGCTGCCCCCGCTCAGGGCGTTCGTGCTTCCGGGGGGCACGCCCGTCGCCGCCCTCCTGCACCTCGCGCGAGCGGTCTGCCGGCGCAGCGAGCGGTCGGTCGTGCGCCTGTCCCACGAGGCGGAGGTGGACCCGCGCATCGTCGTCTACCTGAACCGCCTGTCCGATCTTCTCTTCGTCCTGGCCCGCTTCGAGAACGACCGCGCCGGCGAGCGCGAGGATCGCTGGTGAGCCCTACTCCCCGATCACCTTGATCAGGACGCGCTTCGGCCGCCTTCCGTCGAACTCCCCGTAGAAGATCTGCTCCCAGGGTCCGAAGTCGAGCTTCCCCTCCGTGACCGCGACCACGACCTCGCGCCCCATGATCTGGCGCTTGTGGTGGGCATCGCCGTTGTCCTCCCCGGTCCGGTTGTGGTGATAGCGGCTGGGGCTCGCGTCGAAGGGGGCCAGATGCTCCAGCCAGCGCTTGTAGTCCTCGTGGAGCCCGGGCTCGTCGTCGTTGATGAAGACGGACGCGGTGATGTGCATCGCATTCACGAGGCAGAGGCCCTCGCGGACCTTGCTCTGCTTCACGACCTTCTCGACCTCGCCGGTGATGTTGACGAAGTCCATGCGCGCAGGGACGTTGAGGGTCAGGTGAACGGTCTGGGACTTCATCGGACCTCCATGCGCTCGGGCCCGCTCAGCCTCCGATGAAGGTGTGCTTTACGAGGAGGCGCACCTTGACCGGGATACCGTCCTTCAGGCCCGGCTCGTACTTCCAGCGACTGATCTCGACGAGCACCGCCTCGAGGGCCCCTCGGCCCTTCTCCACGCGGATGTCCGTGACGTCGCCCACCTCGTTGACGACGAAGCTGGCGGTGATGGAGACCCGTTGCCCCCGCGAGAGCTCGGGGCCCCATTCCGGGTAGGGGGCCGACGTCCCCTGGACGCGGCGCGGCGGAACGTCGACCTCGTCCTCCTCGTAGATCCGGTGCGGCTCCAGCGCGACGCCGGGGTTGGAGGGTGGCAGCACGACCACCGGGTCGGCCTCCGCCGGCTCGGGCGGGGGCGAGGGGCTGGGGGTGAGGTCGGGAATCGCCACCGGCGGGAATCGCACCAGTTGTCGGGCGGCCGGGAGAGGCGACGGGGGCCTCGACTCCGGGATGGTCGGCCGGAGGCTGTCGGCCGCGATGGGTGCGGGGGAGGGCAGGAGCACGGGCGCGGCTCCGGCCACACCGCCCGCGCTCAACAGGTGGACGGCGAGCGCGCTGACGCCGGCCAGGGCGGCGGCGATCCGGAGGACCGGGGCCCGCTCGGCGGTCGCCAGGGGCGGGACCGGGCGTGTCTCTTCGGGTATCTCGGCAAGCGAGCCGTCCGGAAGCAGCGCCACCTGGCCGGGCGGGGTCACGCGAGCCGCCCGCAGCGCGCCGGCCATCGCGTCGGCGGTCGCGAAGCGTCCGGTCGGGGCCTTGGCCAGGGCGCGGCGCAGCACCGGGCGCAGGGCCGGCGGGAGCCGCGGAAGGTCCAGCTTCGGCGCATCCTGGAGCTGCCGGAGGATCGTGGCGACCGGGGTGTCGCCCCGGAAAGGCAGAGACCCCGTGAACAGCTCGTAGATCACGATCCCGAAGGAGTACAGGTCGCTTCGGAAGTCCGTGGGCTCT
>JAJDNV010000122.1 GCA_022340545.1 Acidobacteriota bacterium
CCCGTCGAGCCTCGGCCCGGCGGCGGTGACTAGCGCGACGTGACCGAAGTCATCTGCAATTTCGGGCGCTCTGGGCGCTCGGCGGCCACCCCGCCTGCGGGCGCTTCAGCTTCGAAGCACAGCTGCGTCCTCGTCGGGGGCCTCGGCCGCCTGCGCGCCTGCACGTCCTTCTCATCAACATGACTTCGGTCACAATCCTCTAATCGATCTGGACCTGCCGCTGGAGCGTCACGTCAACGCGGGTCCCCGCGTCGAGGACGACCTCGTTGCCCCGGGTCGCAAGGACCGCGGCCCCACCGGCGGCGCCACCGATTGCGCCACCCTTGAGGGCGCCCTTGCCCCCGCCGGCGATCGCCCCGATGATGGCCCCTGCGGCGGCAGCGCCTCCGGCGATCTTCGCGTCCTTACCCTTGCTCGACTCCGCCGTGATGTCGATGCCGGTGGCCTCGATCCGGTAGCTGCTGCCTCCGTCGCGCACCTCGTCGAACTCCATGGCCAGGCGGGCGCGTCCCTTGACACGGCCCGACTGCGTGGCGGCGGTGACGCGCCCCACCACCTCGGTGCCGGCGGCGAGGATGACCCGCCCGCCCACCGAGACGTCCTCGGCGAGCGAGGCCACCACCCGGTCGCCGACCTGGCTCGCGTTCGACGCCACGGTCGCCTCGAGGACCAGTGGCAGGGTGGTGCCGGCGGCGAGGATGCGCGGCTCCGGTGGGGGGCTCGACGTGAGGGCCGGGGCTTCACTCGGAGGCGGGGCCTTCGCCGGGATCTCGGCCTCGGCCACAGACCCAGCGGGTTGGGCCGGCGGCGCGGGCGCGGCCTGGCCTCCCCGCGGCACCTCTGCCGGCGGCACCCCTGCCGGCTGGGCCTCCGCTGCGGGCGCTCCGGTGTGCTCGGCGGCCTCCTGGTCTGCGGTTCTCTCGGGCGCCGCCTGACGCTGGCACGCGGCCAGGCCCACGGCCGACAGGACGACGAGCACGACCGGCAAGCGCGTCATGTTGTCCTCCCGGGGTCCCCCTGGGGACCCCACTCTCCACCCCCAAGGAGACGACAGAAGCACCGTCAAGCGACGTGACAGGCGTCACCCGGCGCGGTCAAAAGACGTTGCCCCGGATCCGGAACACGGGCAATATGGGCGCCATGAAGAAGATAGTGCTTGCCGTCATCGCCGTCGTGGCCGTGGTGATCCTGGCCGCCGTCGGGTACGTCGCGCACCTCGCCTCCCGGCTGAACTCACCGGAGTTCCAGGAGGAGGTCCGGGCCGCGGTGTCGCGGCAGCTGGGGGCCGAGGTCCGCTTCGAGGAGATGGACATCGCGCTCCTCTCCGGAGTGACCCTCCGCAGGTTCGCGGTGGCCAACCCCGAGCCGTTCGACGGGGACCTCTTCGCCGCCGAGGCCTTTGTCTTGAAGTACAAGGTGTGGCCGCTCCTGTCCGGCCGGGTCGAGGTGGAGCAGCTCGCCCTCGAGAGGCCCGTGCTCGGCCTGATCATGGACGAGGACGCCCGCTTCAACTACGAGGCCCTGGGCGGGGGGAAGGGCGCCCCGTCGGCGACGACGCCGGCCCCCGAAGAGGCCGCCGCGTCCGAGCCGTCCGGGGCGGCGCCGGCAGCCGTTCCCGAGGGAACGTCGGCGGGCACGCCGCTGGAGATCGTGCTGTCCGAGGTGTCGGTGAGCGGTGCCTCCATAACGATGGTGGACGAAGAGACGGACACCACCATGATGGCGGTCGAGGACGCGGACTTCACGAGCGCCCTCAGGATCGCCGGGGGCACCACCCAGGGGCAGGCCAACGCCACGATCGCGACCGTCAGCATGGCCGACATGCTGTTCGTGCGCGACATCTCGGCCCCGCTCGAGATGTCGACAGAGGTGGTCAAGCTCGCCCCGATCCGGGCCCACGTGGCCGGCGGCGGGGCCACCGGCGGCGTCACCGCTCATCTCCAGGATGGATTCCGGTATGAGGCCACCCTGGACGTCGAGGGGGTGGACGTCAAGACGATGCTCCAGGAGGCGAAGTCGACGGCGGTGGTGGGGGGAACCCTGAAGGCGGAGACGAGCTTCGAGGGCACCGGTCCCCTGGAGACGATGAAGGCCCAGGGCAACGCAGAGGTCGTCGACTGCCGGATCGAGGACTCCAAGATGCTGGCCCTCCTGGCCAAGCTGGTGAAGGTGCCTGATCTGGCCGAACCGGAGTTCAAGGAGTGCCTCGTCGAGTTCACGCTCGCTGGCACCGTGCTGTCCACCCCCACGGTGAGCCTGAAGGGCCAGGCGTTACAGCTCACCGGCGGCGGCAAGCTGAACCTCGTCAGCTCGACCCTCGACTACGACATGCAGCTCGCTCTGTCCGAGAGGCTCTTCAAGAAGGTCACGGTGAAGCAGCTGCGGGCGGCCTTCACGCAGCGGGAGGACGGCTTCTGGGTGGTGGATTTCCGGCTCTTCGGCACGACGGAGGAGCCGGAGACCGATCTCCTTCAGCGGATCGGCCGGGCCGCCGCCACCAAGGCCGTCGGCGATCAGGTGAACAAGCTGCTCGGGGGAAAGAAGCTCTTCTAGTACTACGCCGCTGAAGTCGTGTCCTTGGATGGGCGTGGTGGCGCGCAGGCGGCCGGGGCCCCCGGCGAGGACGCAGCTGTGCTTCGAAGCTGACGCGCCCGCAGACGGGGAGGCCGCCGAGCGCCCAGCACTCCGGAGAGCACACACGACTTCGGTGACAGGACGCTAGCGGTTGGAGCGGCTCACGCCTCGACGAAGTCGACGGCCACGCGCTTCGGGATCACACCGGCCTCGTGTCCGCGATCGAGGAACGTCTGGACGGCGCGGCGGCCCCGGTCTCCGATCTCGACGGTCATGTCGTTCACCCACATCCCGACGAAACGGTCGGCTACCCCGGGGTCCATCCCCCGCGCGAAGCTCATTGCGTAGTCGAGGGCGGCCTCGCGGTTCTCCAGCGAGTGACGCACCGTGTCCCGCACGAGGCGCGTGAGCTGGATCATCCTCTCCGGGCCGAGATCACGGCGGACCGCGTTGCCGCCCAGGGGCAGCGGGAGGCCGGTCTCGTCCTTCCACCAGGCCCCCAGGTCGAGGATCTTCTCGAGGCCGTGTCCGCCGTAGGTGAGCTGACCCTCGTGGATGATGAGGCCGAGGTCGGCCCGGCCCTCGCCGACCTCGTCGAGGATCCGATCGAAGGGCACGACGCGGGTCGCGACATCCGGGGCGAACAGCTTCAGCGCCAGGTAGGCCGAGGTGAGGGTGCCCGGCACCGCCACCGTCTTCTCCGTGATCCGGTCCGGATCGAGTGCCTCTCGGGCCACGAGGAGAGGTCCGTAGCCGTCGCCGATGCTCCCTCCGCAGGGCATGAGGGCGTACCTGTCTGCCACGTAGGGGTAGGCGTGGAAGGAGATCGCCGTCACCTCGTGGCGGCCTTCCCGGGCGTGCCGATTGAGGGTCTCGATGTCGACGAGCTGGTGTGTGATCTCGAGGTCCCCGCTCGGAACGGTGCCGCGGGCCAGGCCGTAGAACATGAACGCGTCGTCGCTGTCGGGGCTGTGGGCGATCGTGATCTTCATGGCACGGGGTTCCGGAAGCGCCCATCATAGCAGCGGCCTTGCGGGCGTGCTCCGCACGGGACAAGATGCGGGACCGCTCCCGGACCGGGAGCGAGGGAGGCACCGTGAGCGACCAGGCCCTCGTCCTGAGGGGGGTGACCAAGGCCTTCGCCGGCCACGTGGCGGTGAAGGAGCTATCCCTGGAGGTTCCTCGGGGCAGCGTCTTCGGGCTGCTCGGCCCGAACGGGGCGGGAAAGACGACCACTCTGCGCATGGTGATGAACATCCTGGGCGTCGATGCCGGCTCGATCGAGATCCTCGGGCACCCCGCGGACCACGCCACCCGTGATCGGATCGGGTACATGCCCGAGGAGCGCGGCCTCTACCCCCGCATGGTCCTCGAGGAGCAGCTGACCTTCATGGCCTCGATCAAGGGCGTGCCCCGCAAGACGGCGGCCGAGCGGATGGGGCCGTGGCTGGAGCGGCTCGGCCTCGCCGACTGGCGCCGTCGGAAGACGAACGAGCTGTCGAAGGGGATGCAGCAGAAGGCCCAGTTCATCGCCACGGTCCTGCACGAGCCGGACGTGCTCATCATGGACGAGCCCATGAGCGGGCTCGACCCGGTAGGCATGGACGTCATGCGGGACGTCATGGTCGACCTCAGCCGCCGCGGCATCACCATCGTGCTTTCCAGCCATCAGATGGACACGGTGGAGAAGCTCTGCGACCGCGTCGCCCTGATCAACAAGGGTGGGAAGGTGCTCGACGGGAAGGTCACCGAGGTGAAGGCCGCGCACGGCGAGAACACCCTGGTGCTCGCCTTCGACGGCGACGGCTCCTTCCTCGGCTCCCTGCCCGGCGTCGCCAACGTCTCCGACTTCGGGCAGTACGTGGAGATTCGCATGAGCGACGGCGCCGACCCCCAGGTCGTGCTGAAGGAGGCAACGGCTCGGCTGCGCGTCCGCCGCTTCGAGATCGTGGTGCCGAGCCTCCACGACATCTTCGTCAAGACCGTCACCGCCGACGGCGGGGAGGCGGCGTGATGCCAAGCAAGCTCTGGGCCGTCGTCCGGCGTGAGTATCTGGAGCGTGTCCGCACCAAGGCGTTCATCATCGCGACCGTGCTCGGGCCGATCCTGATGGGCGGGATCATCGTCGTGCCGGTCGCCCTCATGGGGAGAGGGGCGAAGCTCCTCCGGGTGGCGGTCGTGGACGCAAGCGGGACCCTCCAGGCCGAGGTGGAGGAGGCGTTGCGGAGCGCCCGCCGCGACGAGAGGCCCCGCTTCGACGTGCAGCCCTCCGGAGACGGCACCGCCGAGGCACGGCCGTCGGCACTGAAGGACGCGGTGCTCCGGGGCCGGCTCGACGGGTACCTGTTCCTCCCCGAGGACACGCTGGACGGCTCGCTGGCTACGTACTACGGCCGGACCGTGAGCAACCGGATGGACCTGGATCTCATGAGGTGGAGGGTCAACGACGTGGTGGTCGCCCACCGCGTGGCCCGCGCCGGCCTCGACGCCGAGGAGGTGAAGGAGCTGACTCAGAGCCTGGAGCTGCGCACCGTCCGGCTCAGCGAGGAAGGCGAGAAGGAGGATCGGGGTGTCGTGGGGATGCTCTTCGCGGTCATCCTGCTCGGAATCCTGTACACGAGCATCCTCATGTGGGGCCAGGTCGTGATGACCAGCATCATCGAAGAGAAAGGAAGCCGGGTGATCGAGGTCGTGGCGTCCGGGGTCACGCCGATGTTCCTCCTGGCGGGAAAGCTGCTCGGGGTGGGGGCGGCCGGTCTCACGCAGTTCCTCGTGTGGTCGCTGTCGCTCCTCGGGGTGTCGCTGGCCGCGGTCGGACCCCTGGCGGCAGGTCTGACGATGCCAGAGATCACCCCTCTGATCCTCGCCTCCTTCCTCGCGTTCTTCCTTCTCGGCTTCGCCTTCTACGCCACCCTGTACGCGGCGATCGGTTCTGCCGTCAACACGGTCCAGGAGGCCCAGAACTTCGTCTTCCCCGTGATCATGCCGCTCATCCTCGGCTTCGTGTGCTTCCTGCCCGTGATCGAGTCGCCGGACGGCGCCCTCGCGGTGACCCTGTCCCTGATCCCCTTCCTGACGCCCCTCCTGATGTTCCTGCGGATCGTCGTGCTGACCCCGCCGTGGTGGCAGATTGCCCTGTCTCTGGTTCTCACGGGCGCGGCAATCTGGGGGGCTTTGTGGGCCGCCGCTCGCATCTACCGGGTAGGGATCCTCATGTACGGGAAGAAGCCGACCTTTCCCGAGCTCGTGCGCTGGGTCCGGCACGCCTGATCCCCGCGGCGTGGCGAGCGCCCGGGCGGCGAGGTATAACAGTCGGGCGCCGCACCCTCCGGCGCCACCCGCAGGAGAGCCACCCATGCCGACCTCCGAAAGCCCTCGCCTCCGGCGCTATCGCGGCGTCCTGCTGTGGATCGACATGAACGGGAGGCGCACGCGCCACGGCTTGATCAACCGCGCCCTCCTCCGACACCAGGGCCTGGCCGTCGAGTTCACCACCGGGGGCCACTCGTACGACGTCAGCCTCCGTCCCTCCGGCGACGGTCGCTTCGAGGGCCTGTGGACACGCGGCCAGGGGAGCCACCGGGTGAGCGGCGCCGCCGAGTGCCGCCTGTCGCCCTGCGGCACCTTCCTCGTGCAGCCCGGCGAGATCAACATGAAGCTCGAGGGCGTCTGGCACGAGGACGGTCAGTGGGACTGGCTGGCGAAGCTCCGGCCCCTCGCCTCGCCGGAGGCCCCCTAGCCTCCGGAGTCAGCGGCCTCGGCCAACCTCCCCGGGGGCGTGTCATCATCGAGGGAGTCGAGATAGCCGTCGGGCAGGGACACCCTCTGGGTTCCGCTCGTCTTGCCCCGGGGCACGCGCATGGCCTCCGGTGGGTACGGAAGCGAGCGGTCGATCTCCTCGAGAGCGGCGCCGAGCTCCGTGAGCGCGGTCACGTGCATCAGCCTCTCCCGCAAGGGCGCGCTGCCGGGGAAGCATTTCGTGTACCAGCTGGAGTGCTTGCGAAAGGCCCGCATGGCCGCACCCTCGGCCCCGAGCCACTCCGCCAGGCCTCTCGCGTGCTCGATCATCACGTCCACGACGCTCCCGAGGGTGGGCGGGTCCTGCGGCTCTCGGCCCTCGAAGACGTCGGCGAGATCGCGAAAGAGCCAGGGCCGGCCGAGGCAGCCGCGTCCCACGATCACCCCGTCGCAGCCGGTCGTTCTCATCATGCGCAGGGCATCCTCGGCCTCCCAGACATCGCCGTTGCCGAGGACGGGGATGCGTGTGACCGCCTGCTTCAGCTCGGCGATCGCCTCCCAGCGCGCCTCGCCATCGTAAAGCTGGGCTGCGGTGCGGGCGTGAAGGCCGACC
>JAJDNV010000128.1 GCA_022340545.1 Acidobacteriota bacterium
ACTGAGATCGCCCCGGCCGCACCCCGCCTCGCCAGGAGAACGTCATGACAAGACAAAGAGGGCAGCGAGCACCGCGCTCGCCACCCCCCATGAAGAGTCACCCAAGTTGACTACTTGACCGGTCGCTCCATATCAGAAGCCGACCCTCACGAATGCACCGAAGCTCGCGGAATCGGTGAAGGCCAGGTCCTCGAAGGGGATGACCACACTCGCCCCCGCGAACAGGCGCACCCCGTGCAGACGGAAGAACTCCGCCCCCACCTCGAGCTTCGTTCCCAGTGCCGTTCCGTCGCCGTCGTGAGCCGCACCCACGACGCCGAGCGCCGCGCTCACGTAGGGCGAGATGTTCGTATCGAGCGGGATCCAGGCCCCTTCCACACCGAAGAAGCTCGGGTCGTTCTCCGCTCCCTGGAACAGAACGCCGAGGCGCCAGTACTGTGCCTCGTAGCTCCACCCGATCGACCCGCCCAGGGGCGAGAGGCCCACCCCGAGGATGAACAGGCCTTCGCCCGGCTTCTTCTTGAAGGGCACGGTCTCCTGGTCGGTCATGGTGGCGATGCGCTGACCTTCCTCGACCGGCGCCCTTTCGAGAACCGAGCGCACGAGCCGGGGAACGACGATGTCGGACTCGTCGAGGCTGCTCGCGGTGAGCCGGGCCACGTGAACGGGCGTCTGGCTCGGCGGCTGGATCTCCTCGAGTGACATCACGACCTTCTTCTGAAGACGGCCGAGACGGAAGATAAAGAGGCGGTCGGCCCCAAGGTCCTCGGTGAGGCTCAGGGTTTCGGGGCCGAGGGGATGCACGCCTTCGAGGCGGCCGTCCTCGATGACCGGCACACCCCGCGCGCGTAGTTCCGTGGCGGCAATGGATCTCACCGTCCCGAGTGATTCCGGCTCGAAGTCGGCACCCTCCGCGACGATCACGACCGCGTTCGCCCACGCCGTGCTCGCTGCTCCGGAAGAGGCGAGGGCGACCGCAAAAACGACTCTCATCAAAGAGCTCATGGTCTCCTCCACACTGTCCAGGCTGTCGGGCCCGACTCGCCGAACAGACGAAGGACAAGCACTTCTCATGCCGACGCAAAAACCCGTGAATCCAGGGGGTCGGCCGTGCGAGGCGTCCTCTACCGAGGACGGTTCCCCGCCGTGGAGGGCGGAGGTGAGGACGTCTGGGGTCGGTCAGCCATCCTCACTCCATTCAATGAATTGAATGGAGGCTAGAAGAAGAGATACGTGAGGGTCGGGCGACACGGCGGGCGCCCGAGCGGGGGCGCTCAGGGGCGCACGAGGTACTTCTCGATCACCGCGGGGTCCGGCTCCACCCCCAGACCCGGCTCCTCCGGGACCCGGGCGTGGCCGTCGACGATGACGATTGGATTCCGGGCGAGCGAGCGGCTGATCTCGCTCGGCTCCGCGCAGTACTCCATGAGGAAGGCGTTCGGCACGCTCGCCAGGAGGTGCAGCGAGGCGGCCACGTTGATGTCCGTCGTGAAGGTGTGGTTCACGACCGGGATGCCGCTGCTCTGGGCGAGCATCGCGATGGTCATCGCCTGGGTCAGACCGACCCGGCTCGGGTCCACCTGCACCACGTCGACACGGCCGATCTCCATGAGTCGATTGAAACCGGTCACGGTGCACTCCTCCTCTCCGGCGGCGATCGGGATCTCGCACTCGCGGGACACCACCGCGTAGCCGTCGAGGTCGTCGGGATGAAGCGGCTCTTCGATCCAGAAGAGGTCGTAGGGCTCGAACAGCCGGGCCCGCTCGAGGGTCGTGTGGGCATCCCAGGCGTGACCCACGTCGAGCATGAGCTCCATGTCCTCACCGATCTCGCGCCGGATCGCCTCGAGAAACGCGCAGTCCTGCTCCGGATCCTCGCCGAAGGGCTCCCATCCGAACTTCACCGCGGTGTAGCCCGCGTCCCGGGCCGCCCGCGCCCGCTCCGCCGTCGCCCCCGGGGTGGATTGAAACATGTTCGAGGCGTAGGCCCTCACCGAGGTCCGGTAGCCCCCGTTCAGCAGCTTGTAGACGGGCTCGCCGAGGGCCTTGCCCTTGATGTCCCACAGCGCGAGATCGACGCCGGCCATCGCCTGGATCACCACGCCCTCCCGCCCGTAGTAGAGCGTGCCCTCGTACATCCGGCCCCACAGCCGGTCCGTGTCCAGGGGGTCCTCGCCCACCAGGAGGTGCCGTAGCCCGTTCACCAGCGTGTGTGAGGGTGGGGCGTCGATGATGGCCTTCACCACGTGGGGGGAGGCGTCGACCTCGCCCCAGCCGGTGATGGCGGCATCGGTCGAGATACGGACGATCAGCGCGTCCTGGGAGCTGTCCGTGCGGGCCTGGATCTCGGGGAGCCGCAGGTAGAGACCCTCGACGTTCGTGATCTTCATCTCCGCCTCCGATCCCAGCTCCGGGGGCGACGAGCCCTTTGCTGGACGCAGGGAATATACTCCCGCGCGGACGGAGGAGGAGCCCTGAGGGCCTCAGCGGACTCCTCGGCTAGGCGTCAGGCACGATAGCCGCAGCGCGAACCCTGATCGAGGCAAGGAGACGAAGATGAAGAGACACATGATCGGCGTGGCCATCGCCGCGAGCCTGTTCGGGATGGGTGCCGGCGCAGCCGACTCCGGGGAGGGGAGCGGGTTCGACGGGCTGACCTCGAACCTCGGCGATCTTGTGCGGCTCTCGCATGCGCAATCCCGCTCCATCAGCCCCGAGAACTTCACCGGTGAGAAGGGCAAAGGCGGGATGTCGACCGACGGCGCAGCGTCCCGTGCGGCGCGGGATCTGGGCCAGGGGTGGAAGGTCTCGCCCTACGTGGTCGTCAAGCCGAAGGAGACGTTCACCCTCGCCGAGATCGAGGGACCGGGGGCCATCCAGCAGATCTGGATGACCCCGGCAGGCAACTGGCGTTTCTGGGTGATCCGCTTCTATTGGGACGGCGAGAAGACCCCTTCGATCGAGGTGCCGGTGGGGGACTTCTTCGCGTCCGTGTCCGGGCACTACGCCCAGATCAACTCGCTGCCGGTGGCGGTGAACCCGGGAAGCGCTTTGAACTCCTACTGGATCATGCCGTTCCGCCGCTCGTGCCGGGTGACCATGGAGAACCTGGACGACGAGGAGCGGTCGGTCTATTACCAGATCAACTACACCCTGACCGACATCCCGGACGACGCGGCGTACCTGCACGCGCAGTTCCGGCGGTCCAACCCGCTCCCGTTCAAACAAGACCACGTCCTCCTCGACGGAGTGCGGGGCTGGGGCCACTACGTGGGGACGTACGTGCTGTGGGGAACCCGCTCCAATGGCTGGTGGGGCGAGGGAGAGATCAAGTTCTTCCTCGACGGCGACGACCGCTTCCCCACGATCTGCGGCACCGGGACCGAGGACTATTTCGGAGGGTCGTACGGGTTCGAGAACCAGAAGACCAACCGGTACCAGGAGTACTCCTCACCCTATTCCGGGATGCCCCTCGTCATCCGACCCGACGGCCTCTATGAATCCCAGCAGCGCTTCAGCCTGTACCGCTGGCACATCACCGACCCGGTGCGGTTCGAGAAGGACCTGCGGGTCACGATCCAGTCCCTCGGGTGGCAGTCCGGCGGACGCTACCTCCCGCTCCAGGACGACATCGCGTCGGTGGCGTTCTGGTACCAGCGGGAGCCCCACGCGCCCTTCCCCGAGCTCCCCCCGCGGGACGAGCTGGAGCTGCACTGAGGCGGAGGCCCTACTTCAAGTAGCGGTCGAACCAGGCGAGGTAGCGTTCGTACAGGTCCTCGACGTGCGTGGGCTCGTCGATGCTGTGGTCCTCGCCGGGGTAGACCACCAGCAGCGCCTCGCGCCCGAGGCGCCTGGCGGCGATGTACATGTGCTCGGAGCCGAGGATGGGCATGTTCCAGTCCTTCTCGCCGCCGATCCACATCGTCGGCGTCGTGATCCTCTGGACCTTGTTCCACGGGGACAACCGCTCCCAGAGGTCGCGATTCTCCCAGGGGAGGCCCAGCTCGGTCTCGTACCAGCGCTGGTAGATGTCGTGTCCGTAGTGGGCGACCCAGAGGCCTCCCGCCGCCCCGGAGATGGCGGCCTTGAACCGGTCGGTCGAGGTGATCACGTAGTTCGTGAGGATGCCCCCGTAGGACCAACCGCCCACCCCCAGCCGGTCGGGGTCGGCGTAGCCGAGCTCCACCGCGTGGTCGACGGTGGCGAGGACGTCCATCGTGTCGAGGTGGCCCCAGTCGCGCCAGATCCCCAGCGTGAAGTCCTGACCATAGCCGGTCGAGCCGCGCGGGTTGGGCATGACGACCACGTAGCCGTGGGCGGCGAAGAGCTGTCCCCTGAAGTCGAAACCGTAGCCGTGCTGGTCCATCGGGCCGCCGTGGAGCCAGAGAAGCGTCGGATGCCGCTCGCCCGGAGGGCGATTCGGGGGCAGGTAGAGGAACCACTCGACCTCGGTCCCATCGGTGCTCGTGGCCCGGACTTTCTCGACCGGGGCGAGATCGAGCTGTGCGAGCAGCGCCGCGTTGACCCGGGTGAGCCGCCGCAACTGCGCGCCGCCCGGCCCGCCCGCCGGGTCCGTGGTGGTCGGCGCATCCAGGGCAAAGAGATCCCCGGGAAGATGGGGCTCGTCCACCAGGACGACCAGGGTGCCGTTCGGAGCGACGGCCGTCGCCTTCACGAGTCGGTGGCCGCCGACGATTCGCTCGACCCGGCCCCCGGCACAGGGCACCGCCGCGAGATGCACCGCGCCGTGATCCTCGAGCTCGAAGTAGAGCCGGCTTCCGTCGGGGGAGAAGCGGGGGTTCCACGCGTTGCGGTCGAGCCCCTCTGAAAGCAACCGCGCGGTGCCACCGCCGGCATCGACGACCGCCACGTGGGTCTGCGCATAGTCGCCGAGCTCGGGCCGGGACGTGGTCGAGTAGGCGAGGTACGTCGCGTCGGGGTGCCAGACCGGCCGGCTGTCGGCACCGAGGCCGGCCGTGATCCGGACGGGTGCCGTGACCACTCCGGTTGGGTCATGGGGCTTCGACCCGGCGGCGGGAGCCGACACCTTCCAGAGGTCGGTGTTGTAGTTGGAGTCCGGCTCGTCGGTTCGGTTGCTGACGAAGGCAATCCATCGGCCGTCGGGGGACCAGGCGGGCTCGGAATCGTCATAGTCGCCAGACGTGACCTGAACCGTCTTGTCCGTTTCCAGGTCCAGGACATGGAGGTGCGTGCGTCGCCGGTCGAGATAGCCGACGCCGTCTTCCTTGAACTGGAGCCGGTCGACGACCCAGGGGCCCGCCTTCTCCTCGCCCTTCTTCGTCTCAGCTTTCGGATCCTGAACGACGAGGACGAGGCGACGCCCTTCTGGCCCCCATTCGTAGGCCTCCACTCCCTGCCCGACGGCGGTGAGCCGATGCGCTTCCCCCCCGCGCCGATCGAGCGCCCACACCTGGCTCGTCCCGTAGCCCTGGACCTTCTCGTCTCCGGTGGTGAGCTCGGAGAGGAAGGAGAGGTAGCGTCCGCCGGGGCTCCACCGCGGCTCGCTCACGGAGTGGCCCGGTGCGGTCATCGCCACGGACTCCCCGCCGCGCAGCGGGACCCGCCAGAGTCGCGTCTCCCGGGTGTCGTTCGCGAGGTCCTGGGTCGTCAACGTGTAGGCCACCCACTCGCCGTCGGGGCTGATCCGCGGGTCTGCGATGTCCCTGAGTGCGAAGTAGTCCTGGACGGTGATGGGACGTGCGATTGGACTTGCCGTGTCGGCCGCCTGCGGGACCGCCGCCGCCAGCACACCGACGAAGATGAGGGCGCTCATGGAGCGAGATCATACCGACAACAGGACGCAAATGACCTGGCCGGGGTGCAACCGACACCGGCGCGCCGCGCGGTGTCACGTCGAACCGGGTGTGTGGTCAAATTAGCATTGCGACCCACGCTCGTTGACCCATCGCTCGTTCCGGGGGCCACGTGAAGACACGAGACAACGTTTCCCGACGGAGCTTCCTGAAGGCGGCGGCGACAACCACGGTGTCCCTCGCCTGGGGCGCGCCGCGCGCCGGGGGCGCCGAGGCCGGTCCGGCGGCGGACGACTGGCCCCAGTTCCGGGGTGGTCCCCGGCTCACCGGGGTGAGCGCCTCGCCCCCGCCGTCCCTCGACGTCCTTTGGACCCACGATGCCGGCGAAGAGGGGATCGAGTCCTCGGCGGCGATCGTGGGCGGCACGGTCTATGTCGGCACCGTGTCCGGCCAGTTGCTGACTCTCGATCTCGAGACGGGCGCCCCGCGCTGGACCTACGCCACCGGGTCCGAGATCGGTGAATCGTCGCCGTGTGTCGCGGACGGGATCGTGTCCGTCGGCGACCTGGACGGCGTCGTCCACGCGGTGCGGATCGAGGACGGAAAGCCGGCCTGGACCTTTGAGGCCGACTCCGAGATCCGGGCCTCGCCGGTGGTCGTCGGGGGGCGGCTGCTGATCGGGTCCTACGATCAGCTGCTCTACGCCCTCGACGCGAAGACCGGTGCCCGGCTCTGGAGCTTCGAGACCGAAGGCCCCGTGCACTGCACCGCCGCGGTGGACGGCGGTCTCACCTATGTTTCGGGGTGCGACGGGGAGCTGAGGGCCCTGCGCATCGCGGACGGGACCCAGGTCTTCTCGGTCTCCTCCGGCGGATACACCGGCGCCTCGCCGGCTCTCGATGCCGGCCGCGCCTACTACGGCACGTTCGAGAACGAGGTCCTCGGCGTCGATCTGGAGGAGCGACGGATCGTCTGGCGCTACGAGCACGAGACCCGGCACTTTCCGTTCTACTCCTCGGCCGCCCTCGGGGGCGGAAAGGTCGTTCTGGGAGGGCGTGATCGCCTCGTGCACGCGCTCTCCGCCACCACCGGAGAAGAGCTCTGGTCGTTCGCCACGCGCGCCCGGATCGACTCCTCCCCGGCCGTCGCCGGCGGACGGGTCTACGTGGGCTCGGGCGACGGGCGGCTCTACGTGCTCGACCTCGAGACGGGGACGCTCGCCGCCGACTTCGACACTGGCTCGGCCATCACCGCGTCGCCGGCCCTCGCTCGCGGCCGCCTGGTGATCGGGAGCGTCGACGGCCAGCTGTACTGCCTCGGCCGGCGCTGAAGGGTTCCGTCGGGCCGGTGGCCGGCCGCCCTGTCAAAAGATGTTTCGAGTGGGGCCGCGCGGGCAGCTGCGCCTCTCAGGGCTCGCCCGATGACGCACAATACGCGGATTCACCCGATTCCAAGGAGTGTTCCATGGCTGCTCTCACCCGCCGCCTGGCCGCCGTCACGCCTGCCGTGTTCGCGACCCTGATCGCGGCCGCTCCCGCTCTCGCCGGGGACTGGCCCGACTGGCGCGGGCCCAACCGGGACGGCGTGTCCACCGAAACCGGGCTCCTTCAGGAGTGGGGCCCGGGCGGGCCGCCCCTGGCCTGGAAGGCCTCCGGGATCGGCACCGGGTACTCCAGCGTCGCGGTGGTGGGCGACCGGATCTTCGCGACCGGCGACAAGGACGGGGAGCAGCGGGTCCTCGCCCTGGACCGGAACGGGGGTCGGATGCTGTGGCACGCCAAGCTGGGCCCCACCTTCGACGAGAGCAAGGGTGGCGGACCGCGGGGCAACCCGGTCGTCGATGAGGGACGGGTCTACGCTCTGGGCACCGACGGCGACCTCGTGTGCCTGGACGCGGCCACCGGGAAGGAGATCTGGCGTCGGAACCTGGCCCGCGACTTCGGCGGGCGGATGATGTCGCGGTGGGCATGGAGCGAGTCGCCGCTCGTCGACGGCGACCGGCTCATCTTCACCCCCGGGGCCAGGGACGCGGCCCTCGTGGCCGTCGACAAGGCCACCGGGAAGGAGATCTGGCGGGCCGCCATCCCCGACCTCGGGCCCGAGGGCAAGGACGGCGCCGGCTACTCGAGCGTCGTCGTCTCGCACGGGGCCGGCGTGAAGCAGTACGTCCAGCTCATGGGCCGCGGCCTGGTGGGGATCCGCGCCTCCGACGGGAAGTTCCTCTGGGGGTACAACCGGGTCGCCAACGGGGTGGCGAACGTGCCGACGCCCATCGTCGAGGACGACCTGGTGTTCGCGTCGACCGGCTACCAGACCGGGTCGGTGCTGCTGGAGCTGGAGCGCTCCGGCGACGGGGTGAGGGCGCGGGAGCGCTACTTCCTCGACGCCAAGACGCTCCAGAACCACCACGGCGGCCTCGTCCTCGTGGGCGACCACCTCTACGCCGGCCACGGGCACAACAAGGGCTTCCCCATCTGCGTGGAGCTCGAGACTGGGAAGGTGGCCTGGGGAGGAGACATCCGCAACAAGGGAACCGACTCCGCCAACGTCCTCTACGCCGACGGGCGGATCTACTACCGGTACCAGAACGGCGTGATGATCCTGATCGAGGCGAGCCCCGGCGCCTACGTGGAGAAGGGAAGCTTCGAGATCCCCGACGTGGCCGGCCCGAGCTGGCCTCACCTCGCGATCGCCGACGGACGGCTCTACGTCCGCGAGCAGGACAGCCTCTATTGCTACGACCTGCGCGACGCGAAACGCACGGCCGCGATCGCCCGCGACTGAGCCTTTTCCGGAAGGAACCGCCAACGACCCGCCCCCGCGGGGGTCAACCCCGCGGGGGTCGAGAGGCTATTCCAGACGATGGACGCTCTGCGTCGGCCGGCTGAGAGGTTCCAGGGAGACGTTGACACCGTCGAACGTCTCGCCGGGCACGTTGACCTGGAACTGCCGGCCGTCCCTCTTGTCGCTGAACCCCAGTGTCAGTGTGACCAGATCGAAGTCGTCGCTGTTGAAACCGAAGACCATGGCGTAGGTCTCGTTCTGCCGCGCCTGAATGTCGGCCCACGACGGTGGCGAGGCGATGATGTCCGCCCCGATCTCACCGCGCTCGACCTCGACGCCATTGCGCCACAGCGACATGCGCGCGTAGTTCCACGTCGCCGTGCCTCCGCTCGTCTCCTGAATGCGAATCGGGACGTAGAGGCTAACGGTCCACGCCGGATCGGCACTCGGGTGCACGACGACCGCACCGGCTCCCACCGACGTGATGGTCGCCGACGGGACGGGCGTGGGCGTGGGCGCCGGTGACGGACTGGAGCCACTGTCGCCCCCGCACGCCGGCATCAGCATCGTGGCGGCACACGCGGCCACCAGGATTATCCTCTTCATGGGACCTCCTTCTCCCCTGGGGGATCGTCACGCACTGCTTCCTCTTGCTGGGCAGAGAGGCATTCGCGTCGGGTTGTTACGGGCCTTTTCGTCCGGACTGGCCCGCGAGCCCGGTTCGGGACGAAGCAGGCACACCACTACCCGTCGCACCGACGCCTTCTTGACGTCAGGTGCCTGTCATTCGCGCAGCGTCGACGGCTGCCGTGGATCTTGGAGAGGTGTCTGGCGGGAGTCTAGGCGACTAGGGCGCCACGTGCAAGGGCGCACACCGTAGTCCCCGGTTCCCCCGACGGCATCCTTGAGCCGGCATTCGCGAGCGCCGGCGGCGCGAGTCCGGCCACGAGCACGCCGACGTGGCGCGCTCGCGAGGAAGCAGCCCGCTATCGTGCGCCCCCCGGCGCAGCCGCGACCCGGGGCCGGCTCGTGAGGTAGACTGCGGTCGATCCAATGGACCCTTTTCTGCTCCTGCTGCGCGTGGTGCACGTGGCCGGCGGTGTCTTCTGGGCCGGCGCCATCCTCTTCGTCGTGCACTTCCTCGAGCCAGCGGTGCGTGACGCGGGCCCGGACGGGGCGAAGGTGATGCAGGCCCTGCGGAAGCACCACTATCTCGAGGTGGTGCCAATGGTCGCGACACTGACGCTTCTCTCCGGGTTCGGGTTGTACTGGCGCGACTTCGGGCGTGCGCACCCCGGACCGGGCGCGTCGGTCGCCGAGCTGACGTACGCCCTCGGTGGAATCACGGCCCTCGTTGCCTTCTTCGTCGGCGTGAGTCTCCTCCGGCCCTCGGCGCTGCGGATCGGCGCCCTCGGCGCGGAGCTCGCCCAGGCGCCGGCCGAGAAGCAGGCGACCCTGCAGGAGGAGATCAGCCGCCTCCGCGTCCGCATGCGGAAGAGCGGGCGCTGGGTGGTCCGGCTGCTCGGCATCACCATCATCACGATGGCGGTGGGACGCTACCTCTAGGGGGAGCTCAGCTCCCGCCCGTCCCGATGCAGCAAGGTGCCTCACCGGTCCGGAGGAATAGCTGCCCGGTCGTTGCAGCAAGGGTGCTCCACGCCCCGCTCCTCGACCCCCTGGCGCGCCCGGGAGCGGCTCCCTGGAGGAGAGCGAGTCTGGCACGCGTGACTCAGCGAAAGAGCCAGGACAGCACGGCCACGACGCCGACGAGCGCCACGGCTACCGCGATCGCGGCAACGACGGCGGCGATGAGCTGACCGGGCCCGCCGAGGGCGGGGCGGGGCGGCTCCCAGGAGTCGCCGGTCTCCTCGATGTCCGGCCAGTCCGGCGGGTCCGACGTCATCGCACCGCGCCCCGTGATCGCCGGTGGTTCGAGCTCATGTCCTCAATCAAGACCACTCCGGGAACGCAGCGCTGAACAGCGCTCCCGAGTACTACAAAGAGACTACCATCCGGTCACCGGCTGGCGGCTTCGCCGCCGCGCGACTACACTGTGCGGATGGCCAAGGACGGAGGACCGACCGCCTACGCCCTCCCGCGCCGTGCCCTGGGGGTGGCGGACCTGCGCCGCGCCCGGGAGGTGCTCGAGGGGGTCGTGAGCGATCGCTCGCTCCTGGCCCAGCTGCCGATCGAGGAGCGCACCCGCCTCCTCACCGCGGCCGGGCGCGCGGTTCACCCCGACACCGAGCAGAAGCGGCGCCTGGTGAAGGCCTTGCGGGCGGCGCGGCGACGCCGGATCGAGGCCCGCGACCGGGCACTCCTCGCGCGGACGGAAATCAGGGAGGCCCGCGAGTCCGAGGTCTTCGTCCCGCCCCCGCGCCGGTTGACGGCGAAGACGCAAGTGCGGCAGCCCCCGCGCGAGGTCCTGAACCCGAGGTCGTGCTACGTCTGCAAGGCCGAGTACCGGCGCGTGCACTTCTTCTACGACGCGATGTGCCCCGGGTGCGCGGACCTCAACTACGAGAAGCGCTTCCAGACCGCCGACCTCGAGGGTCGCGTGGCCCTCGTCACCGGGGCTCGGGTCAAGATCGGCTACCAGGCCGCCCTGAAGCTCCTGCGGGCGGGCGCGACCGTGGTGGCCACGACGAGGTTCCCCCACGACGCCGCCCGGCGCTACGCTACCGAGCCCGACTTCGCCGAGTGGAGCGAGAGGCTCCGGGTCCACGGCCTCGACCTGCGTCACGCACCGAGCGTCGAGATCTTCTGCAACCAGATCCGGCGCCAGCTCGAACGGCTCGACCTGCTCGTCAACAACGCCTGCCAGACCGTGCGCCGCCCGCCGGGCTTCTACGAGCACCTGCTCGACTTCGAGGAGCGCCCGATCGAGGCCCTGCCCGCGGAGCTGCAGCCGATCGTCGGGTCGCACCACGAGAGCGTTCGTCTCCTCGAGGGTGCCTCCGCCCCGCAGACCGGCGCCGTGCCCGATCGCTTCGGTGGTCTGGTGGCCTGGGGCGGGGGCGGGGCCGGCCTCGGGCTGCGTCACTCGGCCCGACTGTCGCAGGTCCGCTTCGCCTTCGACGAGGATGCGCGCCGCGAGGACCTCTTTCCCAGCGGGATGCTCGACGCCGATCTCCAGCAGGTCGACCTGCGCGCGGTCAACTCGTGGCGGCTCGCCCTCGCCGAGGTGTCCACCCCCGAGATGATCGAGGTGCACCTCGTGAACGCGGTGGCCCCGTTCATCCTCTGCGCCCGTCTGAAGCCGTTGATGCTGCGCACCCCGGGTCGCGAGAAGCACGTGGTGAACGTCTCGGCCATGGAGGGAGTCTTCTCCCGCGGGACCAAGACCGACCGTCACCCCCACACGAACATGGCCAAGGCCGCCCTCAACATGCTCACGCTCACCTCCGCCCGCGACTACGTGCGGGACGGGATTCACATGAACGCGGTGGACACCGGCTGGATCACCGACGAGGACCCCTTCGTCCACGCCGCCCGCAAGCGCGACGAGCTGGGCTTCCAGCCTCCGCTCGACATCGTGGACGGCGCGGCACGGGTGCTCGACCCGTTTCTGTGCGGCCTCCGAACGGGCCAGCACGTCCACGGGAAGTTCCTCAAGGACTACGCCCCGTCGAGCTGGTGACGGCCCCGGTGGGCGACCGTCTTCGGGGTGCGTCCGCACCCGCCTCCCGCTCGAATCGCAGCAACGCCAGCGTCTCGAGATCCTTGATCAGCACGCCGTCGTCCAGAATGACCGGGTGCGCCCAGGTCGGCGTGTCCGCCACCCGCCAGGTCCGCGTCGGGGTGAACGCCTCCTCCGCCAGCGGGGCCACGATCAGCTCCGACCCGGTCGTGAGCAGGAAGAGCATCCCGCCTCCGGCGATGACGGCCGCGTTGTCTCCCCGCCGCCCGTCGGAGAGCCAGATCGTCTTCCCGGTGGCCGCGTCGAGGGCGAAGAACTGGCCCCGCTTCCGTTGCGACAGCCCGTAGACCCTCCCGTCCACCAGCACCGGAGTACTCATGTAGGCCGCCACCTCGTCGTTCTCCCAGACCGGCTCGGTGGTCCATCCCGCGGCGCCCTTCACCACCCGGAGGGCCCGCAGCGGATGATCGAGACCGGAGTAGATGATGGTGTCGCCCTGAACGATCGGGGTGACCGCGTTCTGGACATATGACGTGGTGAAGGGCAGCTTCCAGAGCAGCGTCCCGTCGTCGGCGGCGACGCCGACGAGAAACGACTCGCTGAACGTGACGACCTGGCGCACACCCCCCATCTCCGCGACCACCGGGGACGCGTAGCCCGGCCCGTCGCCGGTCCAGGCCCAGACCACGTCGCCGGTCTCCGCGTCGAACGCAGTGAGGGCCCCATCGCCCGGTCCGCCGACGTGGGCAATCAGGTGCCCACCGTCCACGACCGGCGACATCGCGGTCCCGTAGAGCGGTGAGGTGCCGGAGAACTCCGAGCCGAACTCCTTTCGCCAGAGGAGGCGCCCATCGCCGGTGGCGAAGCAGGAGAGGATCCCGCTGATGCCGAGCGTGCAGACCCGCCCGTCCGCGACGACCGGCGTCCCCTTGGGGCCCTTGCCGTGCCTCTGTGCCGCCCGGTTCATGGTGTAGGGGGCGGGGTAGGACTGACGCCACACGGTCGTGCCGGTGGCGAGCTCCAGGCTCCGGACGATCTCGTCTCCGCCTTCGCGGGAGAAGACGAAGACGCGGTCTCCCACGACGACCGGCGAGGCGTGGCCCTCCCCGACCGAGACCGTCCAGGCCGGGGTGAGAGACGGGGGCCAGTCGGCTCGCGCCTCCAGCCCCGTCGCGCGGCCGTTGCGCTCCGGGCCCCGCCACTGGGGCCAGTCCCCGGCCTCCAGCCCCACGGCCATCAGTGCGGCGAGAACGGTGAAAGCGACTCTCACGGGCAGGACCTCCTACTCGGCACGGAGCGACTCCACGAGGGGGAGTCGCTGAATGAACGAGACGGCCAGCCACGACACGAGCAGGCCGGTGACGGCCAGGGCTATGAGCAGCGCGCCCAGGAGACCGAGCGGCAGGGTGCCCTGGCGGGCCTGCAGGACCGGGGCGATGGCCACGAGCGCCGGGATCGCCCCGGCCAGGAAGCCGAGGCCGACGAGCGCGGCGTTCTCCGAGAGGATCATCCGCGTGACGTGGTCCCGCCGGTAGCCGACGGCGCGGAGGAGGGCGAGCTGGCCCCGCTGCTCGAGGGCGTTGCGGGCGAGGACGCTGGCCAGGCCGACCGTTCCCAGGAGAAGGCCCAGGGCCCCGAGGGCCTGGAACGTGGCGATGTACGTGTTCTCGATGCGGTGGAAGTCGTGAAGCTGCCCCGCGGTCGCGCTCACGTCGAGGCCGAAGTCGCTCAGCCGCCCCTCGAGCACCTCGGTCAGCGCGGCCGCGCGCGCCCCCGGCACGTCCAGCAGGAAGAACCGGTAGCCGCTCTCCTCGGGGAACGCCTCGAGGAAGTGCTGCTCGCCCATGAGGATCTGCCCCTGGAGCAGCCCGGGCGCGAGCGCGCCCACGAACCTCACCCGGACCCCGGTGTCGCCGATCGCCATGACGTCGCCCAGCTTGCGGTGAAGGATGTAGGTGAGCGAGCCCGCGTCGGCGACGACCGGGATGGCTCCTTCCGCGTCGCGGTCCCGCCGGAGCAGGAGCCAGGGGTTGGTGCGCTCCTCCGGCGTCTCGGCGAGCGACGACTGGAAGCGGAAGCGCCCCTCCTCGAGGAACGCCGAGGCGGGGGCGAGCACCGTGGGCTCGCGCGGCTGGTAGAGGTTCAGGCAGCTCGTGTCGTCGGCCCGACGGGCGCGGAAGCGGGTGATCGCCGCGCCCTGGAGATCGGAGTCCTCGAGACCGAGGGCGGCCCGGCCCTCCGTGGTCGAGGGATCGTGGTGCAGCGGCACGAGCGACCAGGCCATCAACCGGTAGCCGCCGCTCTCGCCCTTCGGGTCGGAGACGTCGATCGGGCCGTCGCGACGGAACGAACCCACGGACACGATCACGAAGGTGGCGGCGGCCACCAGCGCGATGCAGAGGACGCTGCGACCCGGACGAAAGGACACGCCCCGGAACCCCAGGGCGCCCAGGCCCCCGATGGCCGCGGCCTTGCGGGGACGCCCGGCCACGAACCGGCGGGCGAGGACGAGGGCCGCCACCAGCAGCAGGCCGCCCGCCCCGAAGAATCCCCCGGTGGGGGACACCGCCCCGGTGGCGGACGCCGCGACCAGCCCGAGAGCGGCGACGACGAGCACGGCGGGAACGAGGGCCCGCCCGAACACGCGTGGGCTCACCCAGGGCGCGAGCGACCCGGCCAGCAGCGTCCGCGGCGAGAGCTGCCGCAGCCTCCGCAGGGTCCAGGCCACGGAGCCCACCGACGCCAGCGTCGCCCCCAGCGCGCCGAGCAGCGGTGACATCAGGCCGAGGTGGAGGCGGAGATCGCGCGCACCCAGGTCCTCCGACCAGGTGGCGCGCAGCCCCCACAAAACGAGCGCCGCGTACCCGGCGGCGGCCAGGGTCCCGACGAGCCCCCCGAGCGACGAGAGCACGAGACCCTCGCCGAGGTACTGACGCCGCAGGCGGGCCGCAGAGAACCCGAGCGCCTCGAGCAGGCCGACCTCGCGTAGCCGCTGCTCGAGGCCGAGACGGAAGAAGAGCCCGGCCAGCATCAGCCCGGACACGACGAGGAAGAAGCTGAAGTAGACGAAGTACTCACCGAAGTCGGTCGAGCCGCGGGCCGCCGCGAGCGCGGCCTGGCGCACCGGCGTGACGACGAGGCGATGCGATCCGGAGTCGGGACCGGCGATTCCGGCGCTCAGCTGCGCACGCAGGGCCTCGGCGTATCTCCGGTGCGCCTCGTCGAGCGGGACTCCTTCGCCGGGGACGAGTCGCAGGGAGGTGAGCCGTCCGAGGCGGTGGCCCCAGAGGCGCTGCCCGACCGCGAGGGGCACGAAGGCCTTGGGTGTCGTCCGGTGGCGATCCCACCAGGCCTCGTCACGGGGCCGGATCCGGTCCAGGTCCACCGGGAACGGAGGATCCCAGTCGGACAGGTGCGACGACTCGGTGATCCCGGGGTAATCAGGGACGAGATCACGATCCGCGGCGATCCCGCTCACGGGGGTGACCGCGGCGAGCTCGAAGGCGGTGGTCCCGGTCGTGAGTCGGCCCTCCTCCTCCCAGAGGAAGTAGTCGAGGGTGACCCGCGCCCCCAGCGTGGCGCGGAGGTCGGACGCGGCCCAGTCGTTCAGGACGATGGGCGGAAGCTCGCCGTCGGTGTCGATGTCCCCGCCGGTGAGGCCGCGAAGCGTCTCGGGATCGAGAGCGGCGACGAGAGAGTACGGGACCTCGCGTGTCCCGACGCGGATCGTATTGGCGAGGTAGACGAAGACCTCGCTCGCCCGCAGCCCCTGGTCCCTCGCCACCGCGGTGGCGGTCTCGGCCAGGGCGTCGTCCACGAGGGCGCTCGTGGTCTCGAGCTGCAACGCGCCCGCCTCGGGCAGCACACGCAGCCGCAGGCCCAGGTCCTCGAGCGCCACCACCCCGGAGAGGGCGGCCTCGAGGTCTCCCGGGGCGACGTCGTCTTCCCCGGCCGAGACGAGCAGGGCGTTCGCCCGGTACGGCTGGCCCAACGTCCCCTGGAGCGTGGCCAGCGGCACGAACACCGCCCGCACGCTTCCCCCGCGCGGCCGCAGCGAGAGCTCGCCGAGCTCCGCCCGGGTCTTCACTCCCTTCACCGCGAGGCGCAGCCCCCGGGCCGCTTCGTCACGGCGACCGAAGAGCGTGCTCCCCGGGACGTCGGAAGCGGCGTTGAGACGCAAGAGGATGGAGTCGCCGGCCCTCGCCCCGAGCTCGGCGGCGAGGGGCTCGCCCAGGATCGCCTCGCGTCCCCCGAGCTCGGGTGAGGGGAGGTCGTTGAAGCTCCAGAAGCTCTCGTCGACGCCGTAGACGATCACGTCTCCCGCCCGTCGTCGGCTCGTTGCGTGAGTGGCCACGCCCCGCAGCGCCAGGATCGGGCAGGCGGCCTCGAACCTGGCGGTGAAGGCAGGGTCGGCCTCGAGATCGGCAGCCAGCCGGGTGCGGAAGAAGCCCGTGGACTCCACCACGTGGGTCGTCCGTCCCAGCCGGTCGAGGGCGGTTGCGGCCAGGCTGCCCCGGACCGAGTCGCCCACCACGAGCGAGCCCCCGAGGACCCCCGCCGCCACCGCGACCCCGAGCACCACCGCGACGTTGGTGCGCCAGAAGTGGAGAAGGCTGCGCGCGAGCAGCGTGCGGGACCGCATCACGCCCCCTCGAGACGCCCCTCGACGAGGCGGCGTCGGTCTTCGAACCGCTCGGCCAGGGCAGCGGAGTGGGTGACGACGATCAGGATGGCCTGCTCGGCGTGGTGGAGCTCGAGCAATAGATCGGCCACCGCCCCCGCCGAGGCCGCGTCGAGGTTCCCGGTGGGCTCGTCGCACAGGAGCAGCCTCGGCTTCAGGACGAGGGCCCGGGCCAGCGCGGCCCGCTGCCTCTCCCCGCCCGAGAGCTCGGCCGGCCGATGGTCGAGCCGCTCGCCCAGGCCGACCCGCCCGAGCAGCTCCCGGGCCCGGGACTCGTGGTCTCCGTCGGTCCCCGCCACCAGGGTCGGGGTCAGCACGTTCTCCAGCACGGAGCACTGGGGCAGCAGGAAGTGCTCCTGGAAGACGAATCCGATCTCCCGGTTGCGAAAAGCGGCGAGCTCCGCCTCGGGGAGACCGAACGGGTCGCGCTCCCCGAGCGTGACGTGGCCGGAGGTGGGGGGCTCCAGCGTCCCCAGGATGTGCAGGAGGGTACTCTTGCCGCTGCCCGAGGGACCCATGACGCACAGCGCCTGTCCCGGCTCCCGGGTGAAGGAGATGTCGTTCAGGATCGGGAGCGGCCCCCGGGGCGTCTCGTACTGCTTCGTAACTGCGTCGACCTTCAGCATGGTCGCCTCTCACGTCCTTCAATCACGGAACGGTAAACGTCGAGCGCGCGGTCGGCCATGCGCGCGATGGAGTGGTCGCGGCGGACGCCCTCCGCCCCGCGAAGGCCGAGGGCCCGTGCCGCCTCACGATTGGACACCAGCTCGTGGAGGCGGCGGGCGAGGTCGCGGGCGTCGTTGGGCTCGAACAGGACGCCGCCATCGGTGTGCCCGAGCACCTCCGGGAACGCCCCGTGGCGCGGCTGCACGCAGGGCACGCCGTTGGCGAGGGCCTCGAGCAGGTACAGCCCCTTGGGCTCGGCGTAGGGGCTGGGCACGGAGAGGACGTCGAGACCCCTCAGAAACGCGATCTTGGCCTCGCGGTCCAGGGTCCCGTGGTACCGGAACTCGTTGTCGAGACCCCAGTCGCGCAGGCGGCCCTGGATCTCGGCGAGATACGGTCGGTGCTCGGGGGCGAGATAGCCCGCGGCCTCGAGGCGCGCGGCCTGCAAACCCAGCTCCTGCCGCAGCACGCGGTAGGCCTCGGCCAGGAGATGAAGGCCCTTTTCGGGCGCCACGCGGGCCAGGTAGCCGACGACGACCGGACCTTCGCCCGCGGCCGACCGCGGGGCGTGCCCCTCGAGGTTGATGCC
>JAJDNV010000145.1 GCA_022340545.1 Acidobacteriota bacterium
GCCGGGTTCGAGGCGGCCCACTTCTCCTTCAACATGCCGGGCGGACGGTGCGAGGGCTGTGGGGGGGACGGACGCGTGCGCGTGGATCTGCAGTTCCTGGCGGACGCATACCTCGTCTGCGAGAGCTGTGGCGGCCGACGCTACCGGCCCGCGGTGCGCGAGGTGCGCTGGCGGGGTCGTTCGATCGACGAGGTGCTCGAGCTGACGGTGAGAGAGGCGCTGCAGTTCTTCTCGGGACAGCACCGCGTCACGCGACGGCTCAAGGTCCTGGATCAGATCGGTCTGGGCTACCTGCGCCTGGGCCAACCCTCCAGCACGCTCTCCGGCGGCGAGGCCCAAAGGGTGAAGCTTGCCGCCCACCTGCTGCGTCGGCCGGGACCCCGCGTCCTCTACATGCTCGACGAGCCGACGACCGGCCTGCACATGGGTGACGTGGCCGAGCTGCTCAACGCCCTGCAGCGCCTGCTCGACGGGGGAGCGACCCTGGTGGTCATCGAGCACAACCTCCACGTCATCAAGCAGGCCGACTGGGTCGTCGACCTGGGTCCCGAGGGCGGCGAGAAGGGGGGGAACCTGGTCTTCCAGGGGACGCCGGAGGCGCTCGTCGCCCACGGGCGAGGCCATACGGCGCGACACCTGCGACGTATCCTGCCGCCCGCCCAGGGCGCAACAGCCTGACTCCACCCAGCGGCGATCTGCTATCATCCGCCATCATGTCAAGGTTGCGAAAAGTCGTGCTTCGCGCGGGCCTGCGGGGCGGTCTGACGGGCGTGCTCGCCCTGGCCCTCGTCGTCGGCCCCCTCGCCGTGGGGGCCCTCCCGCAGTCCTTCGAAGACGAGGTCGCCAACCTGAAGAGCCCCACCCCGAAGACACGCCAGCAGGCGGCCCGGGCGCTGGGCCAGAGCCGGCGTGCCGCCGCGGTGGCTCCCCTGTCCGCGCTCGTGCGGGACCCGGACCCGGACGTGCGGCTCGAGGTCGTGCTGGCCCTGCGAGAGCTGCGCGACCTCTCCGCGGTGCCGGCCCTCGTCACGTCGCTCCAGGACGGCGATCCCAAGGTTCGCGAGCAGGCGATCGGGGCCCTCGTCGAGATGTACTCGGAGCGCGAGAGAAGCGGGGCGGTGGCGCGCTTCCTCCAGAGCTTCTCGGACGAGTTCACCCGGCCCTCGGTCCCGCCCTACACGACGGTGGACCCCGCCGTGTTCCAGGGACTCGCCGGCACCCTGCGGGACGAGGAGACCCACCTTCGCGCCGAGTCGGCCCAGGCCATCGGGATCCTGGGCGGGACGTCGGTCGCCTCCGACCTCGTGATGGCCCTCCAGGACCCGGAGGCAGACGTGCGGGGGGCCGCCGCCACCGCCCTCGTCAAGGTCGGGACCGCCGAAGATGGGAAGGCGCTCATCCCCCTCCTCGCCGACGAGTCGTCGCAGGTTCGCAACCGAGCGATCGAGGCGATCGGTATCCTCCGGGTGAGGGAGGCGGGCCCCGCGCTGCGGGAGCTGTACGAGCAGCACAAGCGCCGTGCGCTCGGCACGCGGGTGCTGTCCGCGATGTCCCTCACGGGTGACCCGAGCCAGGCCGATCTGTACCGCGAGCTTCTCGGCTCGACCGATCCGGAGCGGCGCCGGCTGGCCGTCGAGGGCCTGGCGCGGATCTCGGATCCGGCGACGCTTCCCGGCTTCAAGAAGGATTTCCAGAGGGAGGGCAACACCGACGTCCAGCTCGCCTACAACTTCGCGATCGCCCTGCTCGGAGACCGGGCGTTCATCGACAGCATCGTGCTCAACCTCTCCGCTTCGGGGAGGCGGGGTGAGCGCATGCGCGACTACCTCGTCGAGCTGGGACCCTCCTTCACCGAGGACCTCTATCCGTACCTGGGAGACCAGGACGCGGGCGTGCGCGCCGCTCTCGCGGACGTGCTCGCCGAGTTCGGCGATCCGGCCGCGATCGACCGGCTGACGCCGTTGCTGAACGACCCGAACTCCGAGGTCGCCGACAGCGCGAACCGGGCCATCCAGCGGCTGCAGCGCGTCGCTCGCGCGACCTCTCTCGACCAATGAGGCGGGTGGGCCTCCTCGCGCTGGCCGCCCTTCTGCTCACCTCCGCCTGCGAGCGGGACGGGGGCGGGCGCGGGGGAGCCGGGGGCGTGATCGAGGAGGCCCGCACCCTCATCGAGCAGGGGGACTACGACGGTGCGCTCGCCCGGCTGAGCGGAGGCACCGACGCCGAGTCCCTCTTCCTGCTCGGTCGGGCCTGGGCGGGGAAGGCGGCGGGAACGACGCCGGCGCCGGACGGCAGCCTCGGCCCCGAAGAGCGCCAGGCTCTCGACTTCCTGGAGCGAGCGGTGATCGCGCAACCCGATCACGCCGGCGCCCATCTGGCCATTGGCAACCTGCTGGCCCCCCACGTCCGCTCGGCCGCGGCGGCGGAGTCGTCGGGCGGGCCATCCGCCACCACCCCCGCCTCGGGTGTCAGTGCGGACCGCGTGCTGGAGGCCTACGGGGCTGCGGCCCAGGCTGATCCAGCGGACACCACGTCGGTCGAGGCGCTCATCGCGTTCGCAATACGGGTGGGACGCACGAGCGAGGCCAAGGCCGGGTTTGAGGAGCTGCTCCGTCGAGACCGCGAGAATCCGGACCTGCTCGTGCGCTTCGGAGACTTCCTCACCGGTGCCGGCCAGGATCCGGAGGCGTCGCTCGGTGTCTACGCCCAGGCCCTCATCTGGCGGCCGGACGACACCGACACACGTCTGAAGATGGCCGACGTTCATCTCGACGCCGCCCGCGGCCACATCGACCGTCGCGAGTTCGTGGCGGCTGAGGCGCGCCTGCGCGAGGCGCGCAAGCTCGTCGTCGACCCCGCTTCGCCCCAGGCGCGCAGGCTGCGGGAGCTCGAAAACGCGCTCGCCGACGTGAGCGGCCGACGCTAGCTGCGGGCAGGTCGCTGAAGAAGCGGCATCGAGACTCGCGTGCGGGCCACGTGCTCGCGGCCGCTAGTCCGGGGCGTGCGTTGTCACAGTCCCCTGGCCAGGCCGCACCGCGAACGGAAGACTCTTCAGCAACCTGCTAGTACGGGTTGTGTCCGACGGCGTTGGCGTCCACGTGCACGCGGCCGACTTCGGCCGGGGTCCCCGCATCGTCGTAGACGGAGAGGACCTGGCCTCCTACCTTGAGCCGCGACGCGGTCACGCCGGCGGTCGGCGTGTCCACGAGGTGGGGATCGTAGATCCGGACGAGGTGGGGAGGGCCGACCGGCGGCCAGTTGACGGGGACGTTGGTGGCCTGGCCGACCCAGAGAAAGCCCGGGGACGGCTCCAGGGGGAACTCCTCTCCTGGCCGCATCCAGCTTGCGAAGAACACCACGCGCTGGGCGCAGCTCCCCGCGGCGTTCTGACAGGTGTTGGGCTGCCGGTACTCGATGCGGACCGTTACGTACGCGGCGGGTGGGAGCTCGGAGGGTCCCGCGGGCGTGTCCGGCTGGAACTCGTAGCAGCCGCCTGCCGACACGAGCAGGGCCATCAGTCCCAGGCGCGGAAGATAGGCCGTCATGTTCTGCGGCGTCCCTCCGGGCAGTTCTTGCCCGCCTTACGTGCCGATGATAGCATCCTCTCCACTTCCATGGTGGACGCAGATCGACCGCTGATCCTCGTCATCGACGACGACAGCGCCCTCCGCCGGATCTGCCTCGATCTCCTGACGGCTCGAGGATACGCCGCCTTCGGCGCGGCCTCGGTTGGAGAGGGGCTGCGGGAGTTTGCCGAGCGCCGACCGGCGGCGGTCCTGCTCGACCTGAAGCTGCCGGACGGAACCGGTCTGGATGTCCTGCGCGAGCTGCAGCGGCTGTCTCCCCTCACGCCGGTCATCGTGGTGTCCGGGCAGGGCGACGTCTCCGACGCGGTGGAGGCCATGCGCCTCGGAGCCGCCGAGTACCTCGAGAAGCCCGTGGCCAGCGACCGGCTCCACGAAGCCCTGGAGCGGGCCCTGGCCCCGCTGCCGGCGAGGGAGGAGCCCCCGCCGGAGCACACGCTGGAAGGCGCCCGTTACGGGATGGTTGGTCGCTCCGAGGCGATGCAGCGGGTCTACCAGCTCGTGGACATGGTGGCACCCACGCGCGCCCGCGTTCTCATCAGCGGCGAGCGGGGGAGCGGGAAAGAGCTGGTAGCGCGGGCCATTCATGCCCTCTCGCCGCGCCGTGAGAAGCCGTTCGTCCAGCTGAACTGCGCCGCGGTCCCCGCCGAGCTCATCGAGAGCGAGATGTTCGGACACGTCAAGGGTGCCTTCACCGGCGCGGTGGCGGACCGTCGCGGGACGTTCGAGAGCGCAGACGGTGGGACCCTCTTCCTCGACGAGATTGGCGACATGAGCACAGTCATGCAGGTCAAGCTCCTGCGGACGCTCCAGGAGGGCGAGGTGACACCGGTGGGCAGCTCGCGCAGCCGGCCGGTGGACGTGCGGATCCTCGCTGCCACGAGCAAGAACCTGCTCGAGGAGATCGAGAGGAACCTGTTCCGGGACGATCTGTATGATCGGCTCAACGTGGTCAACATCGCGCTGCCGCCGCTGCGCTCGCACAGCGAAGACGTCCCCCTCCTCGCCGAGCACTACATACGCCTCGCCAGCGTCGAGAACGACATCAAGCCCAAGCGCCTGACCCCGCGCGCGCTGGAGTTTCTCTGCCAGCTGCCCTGGCGCGGAAACGTGCGCGAGGTGCGCAACCTGATGGAGCGCCTGGCCGTGATCGTGGCCGGCGACACGGTGAGCCATCGCGACGTCATGGACGCGCTCCACATGACGGCACCGGCTTCGTCGGATGACGGGGCGCCGATGCCCCTCAAGCTGGCCCGGTCGCGCTTCGAGCGCCAGTACATTCTGGAGAGACTGGCCGCCAACCGGGGGAACCTCGGGAACACCGCCCGCGACCTCGGCATCGAGCGGACGAACCTCTACCGAAAGATGAAGCAGCTCGGAATCGAGTCCCCAGCGAAGCGCCAGTAGGCGTCTGAACCGGCTCAGCCCCCTCCCTCGACAATGTTGACGAACTGATAATCCCGTGTTGTGTAGACGTCACGCATCCGTCTCCCGAGTCTCAGGAGTATCTCCCGTATCTAGCCGTAAAGACGAACGTTAAGGGGATTCTGGCATCCTGGCACAGGGCGTGCTTATAGGGGAGGCAGTGAGGGGCCGCACCCCTCGGTCGTGACGCCGCAACGGATCGGACGGCGCCACGGGTTGCGAGCAGGGTTTGGAGGGAGCCCTGGTCGGGCCCGGGGAGCCCCGTCGCCCGATGCGCGGTTCGGCCGGGGGAGGCGGTCCCTTTCTTTCTTTTCGCCGCTCCGACCCAGCCGGCGCCCGCGTCCGAACCACCCCCCGTCTTTGACCCTGAGCAGAGGGCCAGTGTAGAGTCCGATGCTTGCCCGGTCTGCCGCGAGCGCAGCCCGGAGGAGGACGCAACGTGGGGTCGACAAAGGCATTGGTCACCGGCATCACCGGACAGGATGGCAGCTATCTGGCGGAGTTCCTCCTGGAGAAGGGCTACGAGGTGCACGGCCTCGTGCGGCGCAGCAGCTCGTTCAACACATGGAGGATCGACCACGTTCGCGAGCGGCTCGTTCTGCACTACGGTGACCTCGTGGACCAGAACAGCCTGGTGCGCACACTGGAGACAGTGCAGCCCGACGAGGTCTACAACCTCGCCGCCCAGAGCCACGTCAAGGTCTCCTTCGAGATGCCGGAGTACACAACCGACGTCACCGCGATCGGCGTCCTGCGGGTGCTCGACGCGGTCCGCGACCTCGGCCTCCACACGCGGGTCTATCAGGCCGGTAGCTCCGAGATGTTCGGCCTCGTACAGGAGACGCCCCAGACGGAGAAGACCCCCTTCCACCCCCGCTCGCCCTACGCGGTTTCCAAGGTCTTCGGGCACTGGACGGCGGTCAACTACCGCGAGAGCTACGGGATGCACGTCTCGAACGGCATCCTGTTCAACCACGAGTCGCCGCGGCGGGGCGAGAACTTCGTCACGCGGAAGATCACGATGGGGGTGGCGGCGATCAAGCAGGGCCGGGCCAAGGAGCTTCGCCTCGGAAACCTCGACGCGAAACGTGACTGGGGCTTCGCCCGGGACTACGTCGAGGTGATGTGGCGAATGCTCCAGCAGGACAAGCCCGACGACTACGTGATCGCGACCGGTGAGACCCACTCGGTGAGGGAGTTTTGCGAGGAGGCCTTCTCCCACGTCGGCCTGGACTGGAAGGACTTCGTCAAGGTCGACCGGAAGTACTTCCGGCCGGCGGAGGTGGACGTGCTGCTGGGCGATTCCTCCAAGGCCCGCAAGGTCCTGGGCTGGGAGCCGAAGGTCACCTTCACGGAGCTCGCCCGGCTGATGGTCGACGCCGACCTCGAGGCGGAAGGCCGCCACCCGACCCGTTCGCGCTAGCAGCCCCCTACGTGGGGAGGACTCGGAAGGGTACAGGTGCGATTGGCCAACAGGCCTGACCCCGTTCGGGTGTCCCATCCCTGGGGACACCCGAACGTCCATCGCCTATCTCAGACCTTTCCCTCCCCCTACGTGGGGAGGGCTAGGGAGGGGGGTCATTGAATGAATAGGGCGGGGGGTCGACGAATGATTCAGGCCTTCGCTGATCGCGCCGCGATGAGGGCGTCCAGCTCCTCCTTCAGGCGGGGGAGGATCTCATCGTAGCCGTAGGCGCCGAGCGTCTGCGTGCCCTTCTTGAGATTCACGTGAGTCGGACCGCACCACAGGCCGAGATCGGCGTCGTCGGTCTCCCCGGGGCCGTTCACCCGGCAGCCCATGACCGCGATGGTCAGGGCGTGGGACTCGGCGTAGGCCGTCATCTCCTTCACCTGCTGCGCGAGCTCGACGAACCTCTCGTTCTCGACCCGTGAGCAGGACGGACAGGAGATGATGTTGAGGGTGTCGTCGTCAAAGACGGGCACCGAGCGGAAGCGGCCGGCGGCGATGTCGTCCAGGATCTGCCGGCCGACCGTCACCTCCTCGTGCTTGCGCGGGTTGGGCAGGGTCAGGCTGACGCGGATCGTGTCGCCGATCCCTCGCGAGAGGAGCTGCTCGAAGGCCACCCGCGTCTTGATGATCCCTTCGGGGGGCATCCCAGCCTCGGTGACCCCGAGGTGCAGGGGGACCTCGGGCCGGACAGCGGCGAAGCGGTGGTTCGCCTCGATGACCTGGCGGGGATGGGAGTCCTTGAGGCTGACGACGTAGCGGTCGAAGCCAAGGTCGTCCATGAGGCGACAGTGCTCGAGCGCGGACTCGACCATCGCCTGCACGTCGTCCTCGGGGTGACGGGCCTTCACCTCGGGGTCGACGCTGCCGCAGTTGACGCCGATCCGGATCGCCAGGTCGTGGGTGCGGGCCACGTCCACGAGGAAGGCGACCTTGTCACGGACCGGGCGGTCCTTCTCGTGGTGCCAGAGGTGGCCGGGGTTGTAGCGGACCTTGTCGACGTAGGGAGCAACCTTCTCGGCCAGGCGGTAGCTCTCCTGGAGGTCGACCACGAGGTTGGCCCGGCTCTGGCGGCGGACCTCGACCAGGGCCTCGACGTCCCTGGCGCTATCCACCGCGACACGGACGAGGGTCCCCCCGGCTTCCCTGATGGCCTCGGCCTGCTCAACGGTGGCGTCGATGTCACGGGTGCGGGTCGCGCACATGCTCTGGACGGCGATGTCGTGCCCGGCCCCGAGGGTCACCGAGCCGACGCGGACCTCGCGCGTCGGGTTTCTCTTGATCATGCCCAGGTAACGATCCTAGCAGTCTTCTGGTGGGGGCGCGCCAGGGCCGCGAGGAGCGATCTTCAAGGGCTGGCGCTACCCCAGGTCGTCGAGCGCCCGAACCCCACGGCGCATCGGAAGCCAGAAGGTGAGGAGGCTCAGCACGGCCGCCAGCCCGAAGAGGACGGCCATCCATGCCTGGCGGGCGGGGGAGACCGGCAGGTGGTGCATCTCGTGCCAGAGGTACGTGGAGGCCGGCCACACGAGGAGGGCGACCGTCAGCAGCATGTAGAGGACGGCCAGGACCATGAAGGACACGCCGCCGTAGGAGCCCGCCACCTGGGTCAGGTTCTCGGCGCTGAAGCGCGGGTGCTGGGCACCCATGCCCGCGGCGAGGCCCACCAGGCCGAGGGCCATGAAGCCGATGGCCACCGAGCTCAGCACCTGGAGAAAGAGAGGCACGCCGAGGAGGCGACTGGAGACGACGGTGAGGGTTTCGGACAGGATCAGGATGGGAATGAGGCCGGTCCAGAACTTGGACCAGAGGAAGGCCCGCATGGAGACCGGGGATGCGCGCACGATCCAGAAGGCGGCCCCCTCGGCGGAGACGGCGGGGAAGACGAAGCGTACTGCGACCGCCGAGGTGACGAAGGCCGCCATGAGCAGGTTCACGAAGGCGTAGGCGTTCTTGATCACGCGGCTCATGTAGGGAAGACGGTCCAGATCGAGCACGTAGAAGTTGTAAACGTAGATGAGGCCGAGGGCCACGAGCAGGAGGAGCTGCGACCACTGGGCGGTGTCGCGCAGGAAGACCTTCAGGTCCTTGACGAGGAGACCGCGGCGGGCGGGTCCGGTCGGCAGCCGGCGTGCCAGCGTCTCGAGCAGGTGGAGCCGGGTGAAGCGCGCCTTGCGGGCCTCCTGGGCCTTGCTCCAGCCCGGAAGGTAGAGCCGGCCGTAGGCCACGCGGGCCAGGACGGTGAAGGCGAAGGCCGTCGTCCACAGGGCACCGAGGTGCAGAAGATCCCAGCGGCCGCCCAACGCCGAGAACAGGATCTCCCCGGCCCAGAACGATGGGAACAGAGGGGTGACCGGGGACTGGAGCGTGGCGAAGAACGCGGTCACGTCGGGTAGGGACTGCACGCTCAGGAGCCGCTCGGGGCGCAGGATGCGGAGGAGCACGACGATTGCCATTGCGAAGAGGAGCCCCATGAGCATGAGGATGTCGCGTGCGCGGCGGGCCGGAAAGACGTTCACCAGGACGAGGGTGACGACTGCGCCCAGGGCGGTGGGGATCAGGACGAAGGGGACGATGGTCGCAAACGCAGCCCAGTAGTAGGACAGCGGGGCGCAACGGGCGAGCCCGACCGCCAGGAGGACGGGCAGGACGAAGGCCACGACCATCCACGCCGACTGCCCGACCGTGCGCGCAAAACGCGAGTAGAAAAGCCGGTCGGCCGGCACCGGGGCGGCGAGCAGAAGGCGGAGATCCTCCGAGAGGAAGAAGGTGCTGAGCGAGGTCACGACCGCGCTGAAGGCGACGAAGGAGAGGAAGATCAGGAAGAGCCAGCTCAGGCCGAGGCGGATCAAGTAGTCGCCCAGCTCCTCGTAGTAGAGGGCCTGCCAGGTGAGCCAGAAGACGACGGCGAAGATGGCGGCCGCCACCGCGATCGCGATGCCGCCGAAAAGCGACGCCCGCAGCGCGTCGCCCCTCTCGCGACGGCGGGCCCGGTTGCGGGTGCTCCAGAGCGTGGGGAGGAGCAGATAGGGGAAGGCGCTCGTCACACGTCGATCTCCTGCAGGCCGGTGCCGCCGGTCAGCTTGAGGAAGACCGGTGTCAGCTGGGCGTCGTCGTGGCCGGCGAGGGCCCTCAGCTCCTCGACCGTGCCCCGGGCGATGATGCGCCCGTTCTGGATGATGCTGATGCGGTCGCACATCTCCTGCGCCACCTCCAGGGTGTGGGTGCTCATGAGGATGGCCACGCCCCTGGCGCTCTGCACGCGAAAGATCTCCTTGATGAGACGGGCGCCGCGTGGGTCGAGCCCGACCATCGGCTCGTCGACGACGACCGCCCGCGGGCGGTGGAGAAAGGCGGCGCACATGACCAGGCGCTGCTTCATCCCGTGGGAGTAGCTCTCCACGAGCTCGTCGCGCCAGCCGGTCAGCTCAAACAGTTCCAGCAGCTCGGCCGCCCGGCGCTCGACGTCCTCGCCCTCGAGGCCGTAGAGCCCGGCGTGGAAGCGGAGGAACTCGGCCCCGGT
>JAJDNV010000147.1 GCA_022340545.1 Acidobacteriota bacterium
GTGTGCGGTCGCGATCATGCCGCTGCGGGAGACCGCCAGCTTCTGGGCGTGGACGACGCGTCGATCGCCGAGCTCGAGGAGATCTGTGTCCACCCGGTCCGGCGTCTGATCCACCGGGGCGGGCGGCGCGTCCGCGGTCGACGTGTGAGACCCTGACGGCACCGTCACCCTATCCTTCACTGTCATGCCCTCTGCCTTCGATGATGGCATCGTACCGTACTGGACGATGGCGAGGGCCTCACGCCGGTCGAGCAGCCGATATCCCTCCGCCGGGGCAGCCGAGGGCGGTCGTTCGAAGCCGTCTCCTCAGAGCAGGCCCGCAAACAGGGTCGCGAGGCCCAGGAAGGTGAAGAAGCCCGCCACGTCGGTCACCGTGGTGAGGATGATCGACGAGGACTGTGCCGGGTCCTGTCCGAGCGCGCTGAGCACGGTCGGGATGGCCGCGCCCGCCACGCCGGCGGCGATCATCGCGATCACCATCGAGACGCCGATGACCAGGCTCAGGCCCGGCGACCGGCTCCACACGTAGACACCGGCGGCACACACCAACGCCACGGCCACGCCGTTCAGGGCCCCGACCGCGAGCTCCTTGAGGAGCACGCGGGGCCAGCTCCGGACCCGGATCTCGCGCAGGAACAGGCCGCGCATCGTCACCGCCAGGGCCTGGGCGCCCGAGTTGCCGGACTGGCCCGCCACGACCGGAAGGAGGATGGCGAGAGCCGTCACGCGCTCGATGGTCGCCTCGAAGAGGCCCACCACCGAGGCCGCCAGGAAGGCGGTGCCGAGGTTGATCTGGAGCCAGGGCAGACGCTTGCGCACCGCGAACAGAGTCGGCGACAGGGCCCGCTCCTCCTTGCTCGCGCCCACCATCGTCTGGATGTCGGCGGAGGCCTCGCTCTCCGCGGCCGCCATCAGCGCGGCGTAGCGGAGCACGCCGAGGAGGCGACCCTCGAAATCCACGACGCCGAGGCTGGGCGTGGCACCGCCGGCCATGGCCTCCACGATCTCCTCGCGGCCCGCGGTGGCGGGTACTGTCCGGACGTCAGGTCGAGCCAGGCTCTCGATGAGGGCATCGGTTGGTGCGACAGCCAGCGCCTGCAGAGGGACCACCCCGGTGACTCGCCCCTCCGCATCCAGGACGTACACGTCGTAGACACGCCGCTGACCGAGACTCCGCAGCCGTCCCAGGACGGTTTCGACGCGCACGTCGCCGGGAAAGGCCGCGACGCGGGGGTCCATGAGCGCGCCCGCCGTGTCCGCCGGATAGCGCGCCAGCTCGCGGAGCTCATTCGCCAGAGGTGCGGCCAGGAGACCGAGCAGGCGGTCTCGTTCGTCCGGTGGGAGCCGGGTGAGGAGCGTGTTCGCTCGGTCGGGTCCGAGCTGCTCGAGCAGAAGGCGGGTCGCCCCATCCGGCAGTCTCGAGAGAACGGCCGCCGCCTGGCCCGGACTCAAGCGACGCACCACGTTGGCGGCATGCGCCGCCGGCTGGGCGGCGAGCAGGTCCGCGGCCTCCTCGGGCGAAGACTCCTCGAGGGGGGCGGCGGCCTCTCCCGGGAACAGGCGCAGGTATCCGCCGATGAGGGCATCCAGTCCGATGGTCGTCGAGCCCGCGCTCATTTCGCCTCCTCGGCCTCTGGCAGCGCAAGAGAGCTGAAGAGCCCGCTGACCCCCAACCAGAACAGCTCACCGAGGGCGAGCACTGCTTCGGTCCCGCCCCGCGACCGCCGTGTGATCGCTTCCTGAGCGACCTGTCGGAGGCGCTCGGCGCGGACGGCTCCGAGGTATGTGCCGCGATCGTCCACCACGGGCAGGGTGTCGTGGTGGAGCCAGCCCGGGTGTGCGCTCAGGGAGGCCAGATCGTCGCGGTCACGCAGCGGATCCGTCCTCCGGCTGAGCGCGGTTAGCGTCCCGCGCCGGGCCGGGCCCAGAACCTCCCGGAGGTCGGTGACACCGACCAGACGGTGGTCGTTGTCGACCAGGTACAACTCGAGCGCGAGGTGGGCGGAGAACTCGCCCAGCCGGAGTCGGGCGTCGTCGACGTCGAGATCGGCGGGCAGGGCGAGGACCGACGGGTCCATCAGGGCCCCGGCTGTGCCGCGGGGATAGGCGATCAAGGAGCGCAAGCGCTCCGAGCCCGGCAGCCCGACGAGCAGACCTTCGAGGATCTCGGGCTCCAGCTGTCGCAGCAGTGCCGCTGCCCGTTCGAGAGAAACGCGGGCGAGCAGGGTGCGCGCCCGGGTGGGGTCGAGCCGCGCCAGCGCGCCCGCGGCGACCAGCGAGGCGGTCCGTCCCAGCACCCTGGCCCCGGCCCCCTCGGGAAGCCGGGCGAGAACCGCGGCGGCGTCGTCCGCCGTCTGCTGACCGAGGAGGGCGGCGGCCTCGGTCGGGTGACCTTCGGTGAAGCGGTGGAGGAGTCTCTCCTGCAGCGTCATCGCTCCGCTCCCACGAGAATGACCGCGATCTCTTCGCTGAAGAGCTTCGCCGGGACCACGATTCTCCCGTCCGCGGCATCGAGGACGACCGCCGTAGGAGTGACCCGCTCGATCCTTCCCTCGAGGCCGGCGATCCGGACCCGCTGGCCCACCTCGTGAAGGCGGGTGAGCTGATACGAGGCGATGATGTTGCTGACCGCGGTGCGCGAGCCGAGGCCGAAGGCCAGGGCGGCGCCCCCGAGAAGAGCGCCGAGCAGCACCGGCAGCGTGATCATCAGGAAGGTCGAGTCGATCCCGGCCTGGTGGGCCCCCATCACCAGCGCGACGACGATGACCGAGATCTGGACGGCGCGGGCAAGGGCCTCCGCGTACGGCACCCCTGCGGCGGTGGCGGCGTTGGCCACCCCCCTGTGAGCCAGCTCGGCGAAGACGACGCCCACGAACACCACCAGGACTCCGGCCAGCACCTGCGGGAGCAGGCGGGCGAGCGTCGAGAGGAGCTCGGCGACGAGGCCAAGCTCGAGGGTGTCCGCGGCTGCAACCACCGCGACCGCCATCACCGTCCAGAAGGCGAGCCCACCGATGAGCCTCGGCAGGACCCGCCGCCAGCCCACCCGATCCTCACCGCTCAGCAGGCGGCTGCCCTGCAGGCGATCGAGCCCGCGGGCCAGTAGCCGGCGCAGCAAGGCGCTCAGCAGGCGACCCACCGCCCAGCCCACCAGGACAATGAGAACGGCCCCGACGAGGTCCGGCAGACGTGAGGCGACTCCTTCGGTCAGAGCCGCGGCCACGTCACGAACAGCCACGCTCCAGCTCCCGGTTTCCATGAAAGACCTCCTCTGCCCCCGGACAGTCTGCGGGAAGAACTCGCCTGGAACGGCCGCCGGAGGCCCAGGCCAGTCGATTGACCGCGACTGGCGTGCTTTCTTCTTCCCGGCTTCTCAGACTGGGAGGGGGAATGTGCGGACAGTATGGCACGACCGCGCGACGACCCGAACCGTCCAGCATGGAGTGGACGCCGCCTGGCCGCCGGCGGCCAAGCACCGGCGCCGAAGGGGCGTCGTCACGCCGCCGGTCGTGATCTGTCGGGGGAGCCCGAAGCCGGGCGGAGGATCGGGGTCACCGTGATGCTGTGCCGGTCGACGAACGGGGGGAGCAGGACGGCGACTTCCGCTCCACACGCACAGGTGTGTCGGTAGCGCGGCTCGCCTCTGAGGAGCTCGACGAGCGGCTTCGGTCCGCTCGAGAGACAGCCTCTGATCTGCCACCGGCAGCCGCAGCGCTGGCACGGAGCCGAGAAGACGGAGAACCGAGCGTGCCTTGCCCCGGGATGACGGCGACCGCTGGAAGACATCGAACCATCCTCCCGTTGGCTCCACCGGTCACGCGGGGCGCGGCCGCGGGCCGCATACGCCAATGGCAAGGGCGGTGCCAGGCAGTAGCGCGTTCGAGGGGGTTCTTCGAAAGGCGACGCCCCGGGGCGGCCGCCCCGGGGGAGCGGCGCCGGCTGGCGCGCCCGCGACGGGGCTCAGCTTGCGGGACGAGGTGTCTCCGAATCGCTCGTTCGCTCGACTCCAAGCTTGCGCTTGAAGTCTTCCTTCCTGAGGCCATGCCGCTTCATGAGGGCGTAGAGAGCCCGCTCATTGAGGCCGGCCCGCTTCGCGGTTTCGCCGATCCGTCCGCCCGTGGCCCGGAGGACCTCCGTGACGTACCGCCGCTCGACGGACGCGGTCAACACCTCCTTGACCGCGCGGAGGGGCCGGTCGACCCAGCCGGCGGGTGTCGCGAGCTCCGGTGCGAAGGGATCCTCGAGCGCCGCGAGGCCGGCTCGGGCGGTGATGCCCTCCGGAAGATCGTGTGCCTCGACCCGGTCTCCCGAGCAAAGCAGGACTGCCCGCTCGATCACGTTGATGAGCTCGCGAACGTTCCCCGGCCAATCGTACGCGACCAGCATCTCCAGGGCCTCCGGGGCGCAGCCCGCGACCTCTCGACGCAGGTGGATCCGGAACCGCTGAATATAGGTCTCGACGAGCTCCGGGATGTCTTCCCGGCGCTGGCGCAGGGGCGGGATCGAGAGCGTCACCACCGCGAGCCGGTAGTAGAGATCCGAGCGGAAGCGTCGAGCCACCACCTCCGCCTGGAGATCGCGGTTGGTGGCGGCCATCACACGCACGTCGACCGGGATTGGCCGCTCGCCGCCGACCCTCTGGATAGTCCGTGTGTCGATGGCCCGGAGGAGCTTCACCTGCAGGTGGAGGGGCGTCTCGGCGATCTCGTCCAGGAAGAGCGTACCCTTGTGGGCCAGCTCGAAGTACCCTCGCCGGGCGCGGGAGGCGCCGGTGAAGGCGCCCTCTTCGTGGCCGAAGAGCTCGCTCTCGATGAGGCTCTCGGGAAGGGCCCCGCAGTTGACGGGCACGAACGGAGCAGCTGCTCGTGGGCCCTCCGAGTGCAGGGCCTGCGCCAGCCTCTCCTTCCCCACGCCCGTCTCTCCCAGGATCAGTAGCGAGCTGTTCGACTGGGTGAGCCGGTGGGCCGTCTGCATGAACGACTGGATCGCCGGACTCCGGGAGACGAAGTCCCTCAGGCTCGGCTTCTCGTCGAACCGCTCCGCGCGAAGCCCTTGCTCCAGTTGTTCCTGGCGGCGCTGAACCAGCGTTTGGAGAGTCTCTTTCAGGGTCTGGTCCGAGACCCGGTGGTTGACCACGGCCAGGCATCCCGCGGCAAGGAGGGACGAGCGCTCCTGTGCGTCCTCGGAATCAGTGACGACGACGACCTCGGGCTGCTCGGGCAGCTCCCGCACGGAACGCACGGCCTCGGCCGGGGGCTCCGTCAGCCGGGAGCGGCTGGCGATCAGGAGGTCGAAGTCCGCCCCGGGAAAGGGCGGTCCGCTCCGCCCGCTGCGCGCGGAGGACCGCACGAATGAGATGTCGTTCTGCCCGAGGAGGCGCTGAAACCGCCGTCGGAGCGGCGCCGGCTCCAGCGTCAGGAGCACACGGATCAGCATCGGGCCGCTCTCACATCGGAAGGCTAGGACCGACCCAACCGGCTGTCAACGTCCGATTTTGGCGCTGCGGGACCTACTGGGGCACGGCCGGAGCCACGGTGAGCCGACTGACAGCGCTCAATCGCGGCCGGGGATGAGCACATGGAACCGGCCGTGCCCCACCGTTGGATGAAGCTAGTCTTGAGACGTCAACGACTTGAGGTAGGTGACGACCGCCTCGGCATCTTCCCGGTTCAGGCGATACTCGGGATGCGGCGGCCTCGCCTCTGTCCCGTCCGGCTTCTCGCCGCTCATCATGAAGTGAACGGCTTGCTCGTGGCTCATGGTCGGAAGACCGGCGATGGGCGGCGCCATCCCGGCCCAGGGCATGGGGGTCGTGGGAGTGAAGCCGATCGGCGCTCCCCCGAGCCACTGATCCGGCAGGAAGGCTCCGGCGTCATCTCGAGGGCTGTGGCAGTCCTGGCATATCCCCACGCGCTCGACCAGGTACTGGCCGCGCGACTGAGGGTCCGTGGCCGTGGCCGGGCCGTTCACCCCGCTCGCGAAGCCGACAAGCGATCCGATCGTAATCGCGACGACGCCGACGACACCGATGATTCGCCTCATAGCACCTCCCCCTCAATCGGACGAGCCCCGCCCAGGAACCGGGCCTCCTCGGGGCGACGGAGGGGCCGACCTGGGCATCAGGGGCGGCTCATCCCGCATCGGCGCCGGCCCGGTGTCCTTCGAGGTCATGGGTTTCATCGCCCCCTGCTGGCGTTGAGGCAGCAAGTCCGGTGCCACCGCCACAGGCGCCGCCTGCCTGGGCATCCAGTGGCTGCATCGAGCGTGCGGGCCCGTTGATGGGCAGCCGAGCGGTCGTGTCGACCCGGGCCTCACGGACCCGGAGACCCGCCCGCCGCGGGCCCCGGTTGCACTTGCCGTTCCCACAGTTTCGGGCGGCTGGGCGGATCCGCCGGCCGCTGGCATCGCCCTTGCCATTCGCCGTCGGTGATGACAGGAGGTCTGCCCTTTGGAGAGGCACATTCGCAGAGCCGCCGCCGAGAACGGTGTCCCGGAACGTACTGAAGCTGAGGCCGAACCTGCTAGTTCGGTGACCGCCCCGGAACCGGAGCCTTCCGGCGAGCTCCTGGACGGCGCCACGCCGCAATCGCCCGTCCTCTCACCGGAGCTGAATGCGGCCCGGTTCGTTGCTTCGGACTCCGGATCAGCACTTCATCGGCGGCTGGAGGCCTTCGAGGACATCGTCGACTCCGACGTCGGCGACACGAGCCTGAACCGGGCGCGGAACCTAGAGCGGGAGATCGGGCTCCGCCAGATCTACCTGAAGTTCGACGGGGGCAACCCCACCGGCACCCAGAAGGACCGGATCGCATTCGCCCAGGCCATGGATGCCCTGCGCCGGGGCTTCGACGCGGTCACCGTGGCCACGTGCGGCAACTACGGGGCGGCCATGGCCCTGGCGGCGTCGGTTTGCGGGCTGCGCTGCTACGTCTACGTCCCGGCCGCCTGTCACACGCGACGGGTTGCGGAGATGGAAGGGTACGGCGCGGACATCCTGACGGCGGAGGGGGGCTACGAGGAGGCGGTTCAGCGCAGCCGCGAGCACGCGGCCCGCGAGGAGATCTACGACGCCAACCCCGGTGGCGACAACACCCCGATCCAGCTCAAGGCATACGGTGAGATCGCGGTCGAGATCTACGACGAGCTTCGGGACGCGCCCGCCGCGGTCGCGGTTCCGGTCTCGAACGGAACCACGCTGGCCGGGATTCACCGAGGCTTCGTCAGCCTCTATCGGCGTGGAAAGACGTCGCGGATCCCCAGGATGATCGCGGGGTCGTCCCCCGCCCAGAACCCCATCCTGCTCGCCTACATGAGGGAGGCCGCCCGGTGCGACGACATCAAGCCGGAGCGCGTGCGAGAGACACCGACAAACGAGGCCCTCGTCAACTGGCACTCCATAGACGGGGATCACGCTCTCCAGGCGATACGCGGGACAGGTGGCTTCGCCGAATCGGTTCCGGACCGGGCCCTCATCACCTGGGCTCGCAAGGTACGGGAGTCGGAGGGCCTCGACGTTCTCCCCGCCTCGACCGCCGGCCTGGCCGCGTTCGCCCGGCGACACCGGCAGGAGCAGTTGGGGCCCGATCGGTACGTGATCGTCCTCACCGGGAGGAGAAGATGAGGAAGGCGGCATGGCCTGAAGGCAACGCTATCGTCTACTGCGAGGGGGCGTTCGGAACCACGAACGGCAAGACCGCCCACGGCCTCGTCAGGTTCACCCGACGCTACACGGTCCTCTCTGTCGTGGATTCCGAGCTCGCCGGACGAGACGCCGGAGAGTATCTGGATGGCGCGCCGAACGGCATCCCGATCCTGCCCTCGCCCGCGGTCGCGCTGGCAGACGCTCAACGGAGCGGCCGACGTGCGACACACCTGGTCATCGGCCTCGCCCCGGACGGCGGCCGGCTGAGCCGCCGTGGCCGGGCTGCCGTCTTCGAAGCACTGAAGCGCGGGCTCGATGTGGACTCCGGTCTCCACGATTTCCTGTCCGAGGATCCCGAGCTGGCGGACCTGGCCGAGGCCAACCACTGCCGGATCCGGGACATCCGCAAGCCGCCCCCGCGGAGCAAGCTCCACTTCTTCAGCGGCAAAATCGAGGCCGTCGAGTCGTTCCGGGTGGCGGTCCTGGGGACGGACTCTGCGGTCGGGAAGAGGACGACCGCCTGGCGGCTCGTCCAGGAGCTCGAAGCTCGAGGGCACTCGGTCGAGCTCGTGGGGACCGGGCAGACGGCCTGGCTCCAGGGGGCACGGTATGGAGTCGTTCTCGACTCGCTCGTCAACGATTTCGTCTCCGGTGAGATCGAGCACGCGGTGTGGCGCGCGTGGAAGGACCGGCACCCCGCGTTCCTGGTCGTCGAGGGACAGGGGAGCTTGATGAACCCGGCCTATCCCGGGGGCTTCGAGATCCTGGCCGCCGCCCGCCCCCACGCGGTCGTGCTCCAGCACGCCCCGGCCCGGCTCCACTACGACGGCTTCCCCGGCTATGGGATGCATCCCCTCTGGACGCAGATCGAGGCCGTCGAGCTGCTCTCGGACCGGCCGGTGGTCGCCGTCGGCATCAACCATGAGGGTCTCAACCCGGAGGACATCCCGTTGATCGGCGCCACGATCGCCCGGGAGACCGGTGTTCCGGTCTGTGACGTCCTCCTCGAAGGGGCTGCCCCCATCGTGGACGCGATCCTCGAGGTCCAGAGCAGCGAGATGGAGGCGGTCTCTTGAGCCAGAGCCTGAAACGGCGGCCATCGTCTCGCGGAGCCCCGGATCCCCTTGGCGTGCTGTCGGTGATCCGCCGGCTGGAGGTGGGCCCGGCCCGGCTCGAGAGGAAGCGTCTCGTCACACCGTACCGGGTGGCGACCGCGCGCGGCTCCGTCGGGGCCGACCTGGTCTACAGCTACGAGGAGGACGTCTTCGATCCCGGGAACCCCGCCGACCGGAACCTGGCGAGCGTCATCGGCGCGCAGGTGGCCCTGAACTATGGCCTCTTCTGCGAGGAGATCGTCTTCCACGGTCCTCTCGATGCCGTCGACCGTGCCTTTCTCCTGGCCTCCGCGCGAAACACGGCCCGGGAGATCTACGTCAAGAAGTTCCTCGAGCCCAATCCCTTCCTCCGCGGCAAGGCAACCAAGCTGCCCGCAGTGCGCCGTCGAGACTACCTGCGGGCCCGCCTCACCTTCCCGGACGCCCGGGCCCCCCAGCGCGAGGATCGCGCCTCGTGGAGCACGAGCCGCCAGCGGCACGCGGTGCTGTCGAGCGGGGGCAAGGACAGCCTCCTCACCTACGGGCTCATGCGAGAGATCGGTCGGGAGACCCACGCTGTCTTTCTGAACGAGTCGGGTCGACACTGGTTCACGGCGCTCACCGCCTACCGTCATTTCGCCGCTCGAATCCCCGACACCGCGAAGGTATGGACCAACTCCGACCGTGTCTTCGCGTGGATGCTGCGCCAGCTCCCCTTCGTACGCCCGGACTTCGCCGACGTCCGTTCGGATGAGTATCCGATTCGCCTCTGGACGGTGGCCGTCTTTCTCTTCGGGGCCTTGCCCGTCCTGCGCAAGCGAGGGATCGGGCGACTCCTGATCGGTGACGAGCACGACACCACCCGGCGTGCCACCTTCCGAGGGATTCCCCATTACGACGGCCTGTACGACCAGAGCCGCTTCTTCGACGAGGCGATGAGCCGGTATTTCCGGCGCAAGGGCTGGAACATCGCCCAGTTCTCGATCCTGCGACCTCTGTCCGAGCTGCTGGTGCAGAAGACGCTGGCCGAGCGCTACCCCGAGCTTCTTCGACTGCAGGTCTCCTGTCACGCCGCCCACCGCGGGGACGGGGTCGTCCGTCCGTGCGGGCGCTGTGAGAAGTGCCGGCGGATCGTGGCCATGCTGGTGGCCCTCGGGAGGGACCCCGGTGAATGCGGCTACGCCCCCGAACAGGTCGCCGCCTGCCTTGCCGCCCTCCCGGAGCAGGGAATCCACCAGGAACGGGCAGGCGTGGCCCAGGTCGCCCACATGCTCCGCGAGCAGGGGCGGCTGGAAGGGCCGGTCGTCGGGGGAACAAGAGCGCGGCCCCAACCGGCGGTCCTCAAGCTCCGCATCGACGCGGAACGCTCGCCCCTCACGGCGATTCCTCACGATCTCCGAGACCCGCTGGCGCGCATCCTTCTCGAGCACGCCCAGAGCGCGGTTTGCCGCGTCGGCCGTGTCTGGGTCGACACCGCCCTGCTGAAGGACCTCGAGCTCTCTCCCCCCTACCCGTTCGAGCCCACGGTAGACGATGCGGCCGCAGACGCGTTGGGAGAGGCGAGCCGGGCCTTCGTCCTCGGCGAGCTGACCTGGCCCGAGGCCGCCGAGCGCTTTCGCCAGGTCGACGTAGCCCTGCTGCCGGTGGGCTCAACCGAGCAACACGGTCCGCACCTGCCCCTCGACACCGACGCCTTCGACGCCGAGCTGACCGCGAAGCGGGTGGCGGCGTCGTGTGCCGATCCCCGGCCGCTCGTCCTGCCTGCCATTCCCTACGGAGTGTCGTACGCGCACGAGGACTTCGCGGGGACCCTCAGCGTCAGCCCGGAAACCCTCGCACGGATGGTCCACGAGATCGGCATGTGCGTTGCGCGCGAGGGGGTCACCAAGCTGGTGATCGTCAACGGTCACGGAGGGAACAGCCCCGCCCTCCACTTCGCGGCCCAGATGATCAACCGGGAGGCCCACATCTTCACCTGCGTCGACACCGGGGAGACGAGCGACCCCGACGTCGCCGAGATCTGCGACGTCAAGAACGACGCCCACGCCGGAGACATCGAGACCTCGACCTCCCTGGCGGCGCGACCGGAGCTCGTGCGCATGGACCGGGCGGTGAAGTTCGTGCCGGAGTTCTCGTCATCCTATCTGGACTTCACCTCGCGCCGCAGCATCGGGTGGTACGCCCGGACGGCGCGGATCTCGCCGAGCGGAGTCTTCGGGGACCCGACGCGTGCGACCCGGGAGAAGGGCGAGCGGATCTGGGAGGTGACGGTCAGGCGTCTCGTCGAGCTCGTGGAGTCCCTCAAGCGACTGAGCCTGGACGAGATCTACCAGAAACGGTACTGAGCCGTGCGCATCACTCGGGTCGAATCGTGGCGGGTCGACATGCGACTCGCCGAGCCCTACACCATCGCCTATGAGACGGTGGATCGCGTCTCGAACGTCTTCGTGCGCCTCGACCTGGATGCCGGCCCTTCCGGATTCGGCTGCGCCGCCCCCGATCGCGCCGTGACCGGCGAGACCCCTGAGATGGTTCTGGCCGCCCTGCGCAGGGTCGTCGAGCCGGTCCTGAAAGGTGCCGATCCCCTGCGGCGCCTCGTCCACCTGGAGACGCTCCAGAAGGAGCTGGTCGACTCTCCCTCGACCCGGGCCGCGGTGGACATGGCCCTCCATGACCTGCTGGGAAAGCTCGCCGGCCAGCCCACCTACCGGCTCCTGGGCGGGTTTCGCGAGCGGATCGCGACGAGCGTCACGATCGGGATCCTGCCCTGCAAGGAGACGGTGACGCGTGCAGCGGAACTCGTCGAGCAGGGCTTCCGAGCGCTCAAGCTCAAGGGAGGCCGGGACGCCGAAGAGGACGCCGAGCGTGTGCTGCGGGTTCGGGAGAAGGTCGGGCCGGGGATCGAGCTGCGCTTCGACGCCAACCAGGGCTACTCGGTGGAGGCCTCGCTCCGGTTCGTGGAGCTGACGCGTGGGGCCGGGCTGGAGCTGCTCGAGCAGCCGACGCCGCGGGGCGAGCCCGACCTCATGGGCCGCGTCGTCGAATCGGCTCCGATTCCCGTCATGGCCGACGAGAGCCTGATGACCCTGAGAGACGCCTTCCGCATCGCGCGGCGAGGCCTCGCAGACATGGTCAACGTCAAGCTCATGAAGGCCGGAGGCATCGACACCGCACTCCAGATCAACGCCGTGGCGCGCGCGGCGCGCCTGGAGATCATGGTGGGGTGCATGGACGAGTGCGCCCTTGGCATCGCCGCCGGCCTGCACTTCGCGCTCGCTCGTCCCAACGTGGCGTACGCCGACCTCGACGGGCACCTTGGTCTTGAAGGAGACCCCACCGCCGGCGGGGTGATCATCGAGAACGGCATGCTCAGCCCCACCGGGCGGCCGGGTCTCGGCTGCGAGCCATCATGAGG
>JAJDNV010000150.1 GCA_022340545.1 Acidobacteriota bacterium
TTCCGCGGGCCGCAGGGGGTGTGGAAGACGCGGCAGCCGGTCTACCTCGACGACTTCCTCGCCTCCGAGTCGGCCCGCGTCGAGTACTGGGACCAGAAGCTCGAGGCCTGGCCGTCGTTCCGCGACGCCCGGCCGAACGCGGCCCACGTGGCCGCGGTGGCCCTGGAGCGAGCGGGGAAGCTCCTCATGGTCCTGACCCAGAACATCGACGGGCTCCACTCCCGTGCCGGGACCTCGCCTGAGCGGCTGGTCGAGATCCACGGGACGGGCGGCGAGGTGGAGTGCCTGTCGTGCCACGCGCGGAGCGAGCCCGGGCCGCACATGGACAGCTTCGCGGAGACGCGGAGGCCGCCAAGGTGCCCCTGCGGTGGCCTCCTGAAGCCCGCCACCATCAGCTTCGGCCAGGGCCTGCGGGGGGAGGACCTCGCGCGGGCGGCGCGCGCCGCCGAGGCCTGCGACCTGGTGATCTCGCTGGGCTCGACCCTGTCCGTCCACCCCGCGGCGTCCTTCCCGCTGGCCGCGGCCGAGCGGGGCGTGCCCTACGTCATCGTCAACCGTGGTGCGACGGAGCACGACGGCCATCCCGCGGTCACCCTCCGCCTCGAGGGCGACGTTGTCGAGATCTTCCCGCCCGCGGTGGAAACGGCGCTCACTCCACCAGCGGAATCCGGAGCGTGAGATTGCCGAAGCCGGCGGGCAGCGGCGGGCGGGCCCCGGCGGGACCGCCCAGCTCGGCGAGGCCGACCTCCCGCCAGTAGAGGACGCAGGCCCCCTGGCAGACCGCGGCCTCCGGGCAGCCCCGGCACCCCGGCGGCATCATCTCCTTGGCGCGGAAGAACCGGGCCGCGCGCGACTGCCAGATGACCTCGAAGGGCTCGCGCAGCAGGTTGCCGAGGCTCTCGCCGTGGGAGAAGCTCGAGCAGGGCAGGACGTCGCCGGCCGGGCTCACGTGCAGCAGGCCATCCGCGGCGGCGCAGCCGCGGTTGCCGAGGCCGTGGGCGACGGTGTTGAAGAGGCACAGCGGCAGCGGCGAGTACCAGACGAGCTCGACACCCCGGGCCTCGGCCCGATCCCTGAGGCGCAGCACGTGGCCGCCGATCTCCGAGTAGGGCACTCCCACCCCAGGATCGACACCGGCGGTGCCGCACGGGATCACGAGGTTCATGGTCAGGCGGGTGAGACCGCGATCGGCCACGAGGTCGACGATGGCCGCGGAGTGAGCGAGGTTCCGGCGGGTGATCGTGGTGTTGGTGTGGACACGCACGCCGTGCGCCCGGAGACGCTCCACCGCCTCCCAGAGCCGCTCGAAGGCGCCGGGCCGTTGGACCTGGGCATCATGGATCTCGGCATCGGGCCCTTCGAGCGAGAGCTGGGCCGAGTCGAGCCCCGCTTCGGCCAGATCGCCGGTGCGCCGCTCGTCGAGGTGCTGGCCGTTCGAGATCAGGTTGACCTTGAGGCCGAGCGCCTTCGCGTGGCGCACGAGCCGCGGCAGACCCGGCCGCAGCGTGGGCTCGCCGCCGGTGAAGCTCACGCTGGGACAGTGAGCGTCGTGGTGGATGATCTCGAGGACGCGGCACACCTGGTCGTCGCTCATCGCCCGGTCCTCGTTCCAGCCCTCGGGCAGGGCCCCGACCCCGCACCCCGCGTAGCAAAAGCCGCAGGAGAGGTTGCAGCGGTAGGTCAGGGCGATCTCGGAGAGGACCGGGTAGCGGCAGAAGTCGGCGGTGAAGGGCTCCTGGAGGACCGCGCGACGGCCCACTCCCTCGCCGAGGGTGCCGTTCAGCCACGCGGAGAGGTCGGTGAAGAAGGCGTGCATCTCCCGCCGTCGCCCCGGCCCATCGCCTTCGCGGGCCAGGACCTCCGCGATGCCGAGACCTCTCTCGACCATCGCTCCCAGGATGCGGAGAGCGGTGGGGTTGACCTTGACCGGGGAGTTGGGGACGAGGATCAGCAGCTCGTCCGCGGGGCGCACCCTCAGGTGGGGGCGCGCGCTCTGCATCATCTCGTCCACCCACCGCAGGTCGATGGGGTGGGGTTGAGTCGGCCCGAGGTCCACCCAGAGCGGCCCCGTCGGGACCGGCGAAGGCCGCCTCCACGGGGGAGTGGGCGGACGCCGACGTCGCCTCAGGGCTCCGATCACCCGGACACCTCTCCGCCGTTGTCGCGCCAGATGGCCCGGGCCTTCTCGAGGGCCACCGCGACGATCGCGCGGATGTGATCGGGCTCGGTGTGCCACCCCCCTTGCCGATCGGCGTGCTGGCGGACCACGAGGAAGCGCACCCCCTCGCTCTCGTCGCGTTCGAAGACGATCTCCGCACCCCCGCGGCGCGTGCGCGGGGAAACGGGAGGCATGCGGAAGTCCCCCTTCCCGAGGACCACGGCGTAGAGGTACGGGTAGTCGGTGCCCTTCACGTTGTTCATCGCCACCTGCACCTGCACGCCCAGGAAGCCGGACTCGTCCTCGCGCCCGGGCCGGAGCATGAGCCGGGCGTCGACCGGGTACCTGCCGGTCCGCCCCTCGCGCAGGGCGAGCATCGGCACCGGGTCGAAGTCGACGTCGCCGAGCCGGTCGGCCTCGGCCCGCGCGAGGGCGAGGGCCTCGCCCTTCTTGCGCAGCTCACTGGGGTTCCACGTCGTGCGCAGGCCGTTGAGCCACAGCGGCACCACGAGTGCCGGTGCCGCCGCGACCAGGCGGACGAAGGCGTCGGAGCCGAGCACGACCCCGGCCCCGGCGACCGCGGCCCCGACCAGGATCAAGATCCCGACGAGGACGAAGAACCCGAGCACGTTGGAGAGGTCCCAGGGGGTCGTGTCCCACCTGGCGCCGCGCTTCTCCAGCTCCTCGACCCGTTCCAGCCAGTCGTCTTCGACGGGGGCCCAGACCTCCTCGTGGTCGGGGGTGGCGCCGCCGGGCGCGTTTGACTGATGGCGCACCCAGAGCGGCACATGTCCGGCCAGCACGAGCACCAGCCCGACCACCGCGACGGGCAGGGAGGCCACGCTCCAGACGGCGAGCCCGACCGCAAAGAGCGCGGCCGCGGTCGTCAGCCGCGCTTGCAGGCTCGCCATCGGCACGACGAACCGCAACATCGACGCCTCCGCCGCGCTCGGCCACATTCCGCTCACCGAGACCCTCCCGCCCTCAATGAGAGCCTCCCGAGACGCAGGCCGAGTGGCAGGCGCTGTGGCAGGCCGAGTGGCAGGCCGAGTGGCAGGCGCTGTGACACGCACTGTGGCAGGCTGAATGGCACGCCGAGTGGCAGGCGCTGTGGCATGCGCCGTGCTCGTAGGCCGTCACGAGGTCGTCCGGGGCGAAGGCGGCCATGGACGCCCGCTCCGGTGCGGGGCCGAGGGCGGACAGGTTCACGTCGGCGAAGTGGGCGGTGGCGCCGGCGCCCCCGAAGCTCCCGCCCCCTCCCTCGAACGGGGCGGGTCCGGCCGGGGCGTCGCTGCGCCAGACGCCCGGACCGCTCGAGTGGTGGTGGCTCACCCACCACGGGAAGTAGTGGCCGTAGTCCCCCGGGGTCCCGAACGTCCGTCCGGCCACCGCCGCCGCGTCGGGAAACATCTCCTCGAAGAGGTGGCGGTAGTGCTCGCGGGTGGCGTCGAGATCGGCGTCCCACGCCTTGCGCTGCACCGTGCCCACCAGCACCTCACCCAGGCGCCCGGCCAGGCCCTCCGGCGCGGGGGCAAGCGCGTCACCCAGCGCCTCCCACACGAAGCCCTGGTAGGGCTCGCCCTCGGGCGGCGCCTCGCCCCGGTGGGCGAGCCAGAGCGCACCGTCGCGCGTCTCCCGGCGCAGGCGCTCGCGAGCCGCCAGCGCGTCCAGGACCATGGCCAACAGGACCTGGAACGGCAGGCCGAGAAGCGTCAGCGCCTCGATGTCGGTCAGCTCGGCGACCTTGCCCGGCTTGCGGAAGGTCTGGAGCCGCAGGCGCGGCGGCTCCCAGTCGTCGCGCTCCCACAAGACGTCGGGGGCGGTGGCGTAGGCCCGGGCCAGCCCCTTGAGCTTGCGTGCGGTGATGCCGAGCGTGACCAGGGCCAGCCCGAGCAGCAGGGGGAGGACGTAGTAGACCCGGCGCCAGACCCGCTCGCGGGCCGCGGCCTGACGGCGCTGCGCGGCCACCGCGGCCGCCGCGCGTCGTCTCTCTGCGGCCACCGTGACGCCAGGGAAGTTGTCGGCGGGCAGGTAGAGCTGGACCCGCTGGTCCTGTCGGGCCGCGACGTCGTCCTGGTGGAAACGCACCCACAGGACGGAAGGATCACCTTCGCCGCGGTAGGTGATGAGGTAGCGCTCGTTCACCCACCGCTCGGTGCGCAGACCGGCCGCCGAGGCCTCCTCGAGGGTCAGCTCCCCGGCGTGCGGGGCGGGGACCGATGTGAAGATCGCCACCAGGGTCTCGTGCGAGAGCGGCTCGTCCCACTCGACCGGGGCCCAGCTGAAGACGACCAGGCGATCCCCCTCGGTGCTTTCAGTGAGGTCCACCATCCCCGCGCTGGCGAGGTCGGCGTCGTAGGAGAAGCTGTACGTCGCCTCGCCCGGTCCCCAGGCCTGGCCGTCGGCGAGGACGATGTCCCACCTTCGCGCGCCGGCCGGGGTGATCGAGAGAGGGACGCGACGACCGTCGGGAAGCTCGGCGTGTCCTTCCCGGAAGCGGGGCGTTGCCGTCTCGCCCTGCAAATAGAAGCCGTGCATCGTTCCCGACGTGCGCCACCGGCATTGGTAGCTCACCCGGGCGCGCCCCGCCCCGTCGAGCACGAGGCCGACCTCGACCCAGTCCAGGCTTCCCTGGGCGATTGAGACGCCGCTCCCCGCCAGGAAGAACGCGACCAGCAGCAGGCCGCGGGCGAAGCGGGCCGGGATGGAAGGAACCGTCACGGGCCTCCAAGGCAGAGTGAGCGACGGCGCGATTGTATCTCGTCGTCCCATTTCGTTCGCGGTTTGGCCGAGCTCGGGGCCCGAGATGATCGGCGTATCCCTCCTCTCTCACCTTCGCCTTGACCGCGGGCCTCGCCTCCGCGTGTAATGGGCCCTTACGCTGGAGGAAAGAGCGCGATGTACACGGTGGTCCTGCTGAGGCATGGCGAGAGCGAGTGGAACCTGGCGAACCGCTTCACCGGGTGGACGGACGTGGACCTCTCGCCGAAGGGCGTCGAAGAGGCCCGGGCGGCCGGGAAGCTCCTGAGGGACGATGGCTACGTGTTCGACGTGGCCCACACCTCCACGCTGAAGCGGGCCATCCGCACTCTGTGGCTGACGCTCGAGACCATGGACCTCATGTGGATCCCGGTGAAGATCTCCTGGCGTCTCAACGAGCGCCACTACGGCGCCCTCCAGGGCCTCAACAAGGCGGAGACGGCGAAGAAGTACGGGGCCGAGCAGGTGAAGATCTGGCGTCGCAGCTACGCCACCCCACCGCCAGCCCTCGAGCCGGACGACGAGCGGTATCCGGGCCGTGACCCGCGCTACGCCGGCCTCACGAAGGACATCCTCCCGCTCACCGAGGCGCTGAAGCACACCGTCGAGCGCTTCCTGCCCTGCTGGCACGACGCGATCGTGCCCGACATCAAGGCGGGCAAGCGAGTGGTGATCGCCGCCCACGGCAACAGCCTCCGGGCGCTGGTGAAGCACCTCGACGGCCTCTCCGAGGAGGACGTCGTCGGCTTGAACATCCCGACCGGGATCCCCCTCGTCTACGAGCTCGACCAGGACCTCCAGCCGATCAAGAGTCACTACCTCGGCGATCCGGAGGCAGCGAGAAAGGCTGCCGAGGCGGTGGCAAAGCAGGCCTCGCAGGGCTGACAACGGAATCGATATCGATGTGACCACACGCGTCGAGGCTGCGACATCCCGAAACGGCGGGCGCCTCCTGAGGGTCATCGTCGGCCTTGTGGCCGTCCTCCTCGTGGTCGTCGTGGGGACCGGTCTCTGGCTCCACACCCAGCTCCGCGCGAGCCTGCCCCGGCTGGAGGGTGAGCAGGCCCTTCACGGCCTCGTGGCGCCGGTGCGCGTGGAGCGGGACGCCCTGGGTGTTCCCGTCGTCCGCGGCACGACCCGTCTCGACGTGGCCCGGGCCACCGGCTTCCTTCATGCTCAGGAGCGGTTCTTCCAGATGGACCTGCTCCGCCGCCGCGCGGCGGGGGAGCTGTCCGAGCTCGTCGGCGAGGCCGCCCTCGAGGTCGACCGGGAGGTGCGGGTCTTTCGCCTCCGCGCGGTCGCGCGCCGGGCCACCGGGGCGCTCGGGGGTGAGGAGCGCCGGCTGCTGACGGGGTACACCGAAGGCGTGAACGCGGGCCTGCAGGACCTCGGTGCCCCGCCCTTCGAGTACCTGGTGCTCCGCTCCGAGCCGCGGGCGTGGCAGCAGGAGGACTCCTTGCTGTGCGCCCTCGCGATGTATCTCACGCTGCAGGGCCAGCTGCCGGGGCTGGAGTCGTCGCTGGGCCTGATGCACGACCTCCTCCCCCCGGAGCTCGCCGCGTTCCTGGCCCCGCGCGGCACCGAGTGGGACGCTCCGCTCGAGGGCGAACCCTTTGCCCAGCCCCGGACCCCGGGGCCCGAGGTTCTCGACCTGCGCCAGGAGCCGCCGCGCGCCGTCGCCCGCGGCCGGCGGAAGGCCCCCGTGGCCTTCGATCCCCTGCGCCTCGCCGACGTCGACGAGGCGGCGGTCTACGGCAGCAACAACTGGGCGGTGGCGGGCACGCACACCGCTCACGGCGGCGCGCTCCTCTCCAACGACATGCACCTCGGACACTCGGTGCCGAACATCTGGTACCGCGCCTCCCTCGTCTTCCCGGGGGTGGACGGCGAGCAGAGGGTGAGCGGGGTCACGCTGCCCGGGGTGCCCTTCGTCGTGGTGGGCAGCAACGACCACGTGGCCTGGGGCTTCACGAACAGCCAGGGCGACTGGGCCGACCTCGTGGTGCTCGAGCCCGACCCACGGGATCCCCAGGCCTATCTCACGCCCGAGGGCCCGCGGCGATTCGAGCGCACCACGGAGACGATCCACGTGAAGGATGGCCAGGACGAGACGCTCGCGGTTCTCTCCACCGTCTGGGGGCCGGTCGTCGACGAAGACCACCAGGGGCGCCGCCGGGCGCTCGCCTGGGTGGCGCTTCGCACGGGCGGGCTCAACGCCGCGCTCGTCCGCATGGAGGACGCCCGCAGCCTCGAGGAGGCCCTCACCCTGGCCGCCGGGGTGGGCATCCCCAGCCAGAACTTCGTGTGCGCCGATTCCTCCGGCCGCATCGGCTGGACCATTGCCGGTCGCATCCCCCGCCGGGTCGGCTTCGACGGACGCCTCCCGACGTCCTGGGCCGACGGCTCCCGGCGCTGGGAGGGCTGGCTTCGGCCGGAGGAGTACCCGCGCGTCGTCGACCCTCCGGGCGGGCGGATCTGGACCGCCAACGCGCGGGTGGTGAGCGGAGACGCGCTCGCCGTCGTCGGCTTCGGAGGCTATGACCTCGGGGCCCGGGCCCGGCAGATCCGGGACGATCTTCTGGCCCTCGAGCGCGCGACCGAGGCCGACATGCTCGGGGTGCAGCTCGACGACCGGGCGGTGTTCCTCGCGCGGTGGCGCGACCTGCTGCTGGAGGCGCTCACCCCCGAGTCCGTCGCCACGGACCCGCGCCGCGCCGAGGCCCGCCGGCAGGTCGAGGCCTGGGGCGGGCGCGCGTCGATCGACTCCGTGGCATACCGCCTCGTCCGCGCGTTCCGGATGAGGGTGTCGCGCGCGGTCTTCGACCCGCTCCTGGCCCCGTGCCACGAGGCGGACGAGCGCCTGGACTACAAGGGCCGCCGCCCCGACCGGGGCATCCGGCAGTGGGAGGGTCCGCTGTGGGCCCTCGTGACGGAGCGGCCTCTTCACCTTCTCGATCCGCGCTTCGAGAGCTGGGAAGAGCTCCTCCTCGCCCAGCTCGACGGCGTTCTCGACGAGCTGACGGAGGACGGCGCCACCCTGGCGGACCGCACCTGGGGCGAGCACAACACGATTCTCGTTCGCCACCCGCTCTCGTCGGCGGTGCCCGCGCTGGGGCGGTGGCTCGACATGCCACGATGGGAGCTGCCGGGCGACGGCAACATGCCGCGCGTGCAGTACACCTTCGCCGGGGCGTCCGAGCGCCTCACGGTGTCGCCGGGCCGCGAGGAAAACGGCTACTTCCACATGCCCACCGGCCAGAGCGGCCACCCGCTCTCGCCGCACTACGGCGACGGCCACGACGCCTGGGCCCGCGGCGAGCCCACACCGTTCCTGCCGGGACCTGCCGTGCACGTGCTGACACTTCACCCGGACCGTTGAGCCAGAAGGAGCCGCGATGGCGTCCTACGCCGGCAAGACCGTCGTCGTCACCGGGGCCTCGCAGGGGATCGGGCGGGCCCTCTGCCTCGAGCTGGCCCCGCAGCGTCCCCGCCTCGTCCTCGCCGCGCGCGACCGCGCCGCCCTCGACGACGCCGCCTCGGCCTGCCGCGAGCGGGGTGCGGAGACCCTCGTCGTCGAGACCGACGTCACCGAAACCGGGGCCTGCCGCCGCCTGATCGAGCGCGCGGTGGACACCTTCGGCGTTCTGGACGTGCTCGTGAACAACGCCGGGGTCGGCATGGTCGCCCGCCTTGCCGAGGTGAAGGATCTCTCGATCTACGAGCGGCTGATGCGGGTGAACTACCTCGGCAGCGTCTACCCGACCTACTTCGCGTTGCCCCATCTCCAGAGGGCCCGTGGCCAGATCGTGGCCATCTCGTCCCTCGCCGGGCTGACCGGTGTCCCCCTCCGCACCGGCTACGCCGCGACCAAGCACGCCCAGATCGGCTTCTTCGACTCGCTGCGCGTCGAGCTACGATCGAGCGGCGTCTCGGTCACGGTGGTCGCGCCGTACTTCGTCCGGTCCGAGATCCGCCGGCGCGCGGTGGCCGGCGACGGCCGACCCCTGGCCAGGTCGCCGGTGCGCGAGGACGACGTGATGAGCGCGGAGGAGTGCGCGCGGCAGATCGTGAAGGCGATGCAGCAGCGCCGGCGTATGCTCGTCATGACGCTCAAGGGCCGGGTGGGGCGGTGGGTGAAGCTCGCAGCTCCCGCGCTGGTGGACCGGATGGCCGAGCGGGCGGTGGAGGCCGGGAAGTAGGAAGGAGACCAGATGATCAGGCGGCTCCTGCTTTGGCTCGTGCTGGCCCTCGCGATCGGGACCCTCCTGTGGGGGGCGGTGTGCGCGCTGTTCATCCTCACCCGACCGACCGTCACCTTCACCCCGGAGGAGCTGGCCCGCCCCGCCGCCGATCTCCCCGCCGGATTCCTGTGGGGGACCGCCACCTCGGCGCACCAGATCGAGGGAGGACACGACAACGACTGGACGCGCTTCGAGTCCGTCCCCGGGAACATCGAGGGTGGCGATCGGAGCACGGTGGCCACCGATCACTGGAACCGGATGCCGGAGGACGTGGCCCTCATGAAGGCGATCGGCGCCAACGCCTACCGCTTCTCGATCGAGTGGAGCCGCCTCGAGCCGGAGGAGGGCGCCTGGAACGAGAGCGCGTGGAGCCGGTATCAGGATCTGGTCCGTCAGCTCCGGGACGCGGGGATCACCCCGATGGTGACCCTGCTTCACTTCACCTTGCCCAACTGGCTGGCGGATCGGGGCGGAGTCGTCGCCGCCGAGTTTCCGGAGCGCTTCTCGCGCTTCGCCGCTCAGGCCGGGCGACGCCTCGGTGACGACGTCGAGCTCTGGTGCACGATCAACGAGCCCAACGTGCAGATGTACATGGGCTACCTGGCCGGAGTCTGGCCCCCGCTCGAGACGTCGCCGGCGCGGGCGGCCTCGGCCTGGGTGGGGCTGGCCCGCGCACACGCCGGGGCGGCCAGGGCTCTGCGATCCGTCGACCCGGACGCGAGGGTCGGGATCGCCTTGAACCAGATGACCCTGCAGCCCGAGTGGCGCTACTGGCTTCCCGACTGGCTCACGGTGCGGCTCGTCGACCAGGCCTGGAACTGGGCCTTCTACGACGCGATCCGGGACGGGCGTGTGCGCCTTCGCCTTCCCGGCGCCTCGATCGACGAGACCCTGCCGGACCTGGAGGGCTCGGCCGACTACTTCGGCCTGAACTACTACCACCGCTACCTCCTCCACGCGGTCCCCGGGGCCCCGCAGGGGGTGCAGATGCGTCCGGGTCCGGGGATGCAGAGCGAGCTCGGAGGCGACCCTCCGCCCGGAGACAGCTATCCCGAGGGGCTGCTTCTCCTGATGCGCGAGGCGCAGAAGCGCTACGGGCTGCCGATCTACATCACGGAGGCCGGGATCGCCGATGACGAGGGCGTCATGCGGGGTCCGCTCATCCGGGGCCACGTCGAGGCCATCCAGCGCGCCCTCTCCGAGGGCATCCCGGTGCGGGGGTACTTCCACTGGACGCTCATGGACAACTTCGAGTGGGACAAGGGATACCGCCCCCGCTTCGGCCTCTACCGGGTGGACCGCGAGACCCTCGAGCGGACCCCGGCCGGCGGCGCCACCGTGTTCGCGGCGTTTTCGCCGGAGCGGTAGGAAGCCCGCGACCGAAGGCGTGGACGCCGTACAGCGTGCGGGGAGGGGCTCGGCGGGCGGGGCCCCGACGAGGACCCTGCTTCACTTCGAGGCTGTCGGGCCCGCAGACGGGGTGCACGCCGAGCCCCTCGGGACAGCCGCACGCTGACGAAGAGCACCTGCCTCCCCTCGACTCGGGGCTCATTCCACGATCACGATATCCGTTGCCCCCCGGCCGAACGTCTCGGGGGTGTACATCTCCTCCGCCTTCGGCGGGGGAACGATGAAGGTGCCGGGGGTCGTGGCCCGGGCAACGTAACGGTAGGTGTGAACGCCCTCCCACACGAGCGAGGAGAAGGCCTCGACCCGCTCATCGCGCAGGTTCTGGTGCTCGAACCACGGCCGGCTCCACCACCACCAACGACCGGGGAAGCCGGGCCCGCCCAGGCCGGGCGCGCCGTACGGCGTGACCTCGTCCCCGCCCGCGCCGGGGAGCGTCCCGGTCGTGGCGAGGGACGGGTTCTGTGCCTCGAGGCCTGCCGGGAGGGGGTCGACGAGGGCGACGTGATATCGCCGGGTGGGGACCACCATCGAGAGGCGCACGCGGACGCGCGCCCCGGCCCGGATGCGCCAGGTGCCGTCGGGGTCGCGCCGGACGTCGCCTTCGCCGTCCACCGCCTCGTATGAGCGCTCGACCGTGAAGCCGCGGTCGAGGGCATCGAGGCGCAGGCCCTCGGGCGCGTAGCGCAGCCCGATGCGGTAGTAGAGGCGTCCCGGGCCGTCCTTGGCGAGCACGAGGTCGTCTCCGTCGCGCGCCGCGCGCAGCGCGCCCATGGGGATCCGCACGTGGTGGCTCTCGGTGCTGTGGCCGCGGAAGGCGTGCTCCCCGGCGAAGCGCTCGCCCAGCCAGGCCCGCGCCACGAAGTCCGGCGTCTCCTTCTCGTAGGCCTGGAAGTACCGATCGAGGGCGAGGAGGACGAAGACGTTCTCCTGCGTGTTCGACCAGCGACCGGCCCGGCGGTGGGCGAGGAGCCCGGCCACCAGCTTCGGGATGAGGTCGCTCTGCGGCTGGTCCGCGACGAGGGCCTCGAGCACCACCGCGTCCGCGCGCCGGTTCGAGTGGAGGAGGAGGTGGGCGCCGTCCGTGTACGAGACCGCGAAGTGCGCGGCGGCCGCGGTTTCGGTCACGCCGTTCGCGAGCCGCCGGCGGACGTCTTCCCGTTCCCGAGCCGCGGCGGGGTGGCGGGACAGCGTCGGGAGGATCCAGCCCATCGCCTCGAAGGACAGCTCCCCGTCGCCGGCCGTGTTGGCCAGGGCGCGGGCCCGCTCCGGTTGCCCTTCACCCATGAGGTTGAGCACGTGGAGTGCATAGGCGACGAGGGTCCGCTGGACCGCCGGGGGGTAGTCCCCGGGGATGCGATCGTCGATCGCCTGCAGGTAGCTCTGCGAGCGGGCCAATGCCCCCTCGGGAACGGAGAAGCCTTTCTCATCGGCCCGCACCAGGGCGTGGGCGGCGTGGATCGACACATAGGGCCACGAGCGCTCGCCCCGGCGCCAGAAGCCAAAGCCGCCGTCACGGTTCTGGAGGGCCTGAAGCCTCTCCACGTCCCGATTCACGGCTTCCCGAAGCTCGTCGGGGGGCGGCAGGCCCTCCGCCTCGAAGGCGGCCAGCACGTCGCGGAGCGCGGCGATCGCCAGCACCCGGGACGAGAGCTGCTCCGCGCACTCGAAGGGGTAGGCCACGAGGTAGAGAACGGCATCGGTGAGGGCCTGAAGCGCGGTCGAGGACGTGGTGATCTCGAGACCACCGAAGCCGGGCACCACGCCCTCCGGGGCCTCGACCGGCTGGGCGATCGCCCCGTGGTCGACCTGGCCGTAGGTGGCGAAGGCCTCGGTCGTGGCCGGTGTCCACACCGGCAGCGAGAGCTCGGCCGCGTCGGCGTCGGGCCCGGCGACGGCACCCACCTGAATGAGCGCGGCTCCGGTCCGCGCCGCGGCGGCGGGAAAGCGCACCTCGGCGCGGTCGTTCGCGGCCACGACGAGCCGGCGGCCGGCGCCTTCGAGGAGCGTGGCATTGCGGGCCCGGACCGCCACGTCCACCGTCATCTCCCCGTCGGTCTGGTTCTGGACCACGACCGGAAGCTCGAAGCGGTCGCCGAAGTTCAGGAAGCGGGGCGGCGAGGGCCGCACCATGAGCGGCAGGCGGGCGACGAGCGTCGCCTCGCCGGAGCCGAAGCGCCGTCCTCCTTCGGCGGCGACAGCCATCACGCGATAGCGGGTCAGGCTATCGGGGAGCCGGACCGGGACCTCCGCCCGCCCGGCGTCGTCGGTGACGACACCGGGGACGAAGAGGGCGAGGGCGGAGAAGTCGGTCCGCATCGCGACGGGCTCGGGGGCCGATTTCTCGAGGCTCATCGCCCTCGCCGCCATGGGGGCCGGCAGGGAAGGCGGCCCGGCGACGTCCATGGCCATGCGCAGGTCTCCAGGAGTCCCGCCCTCGCCCAGCTCCTCCTCGATCTCGGAAAGGTCGTCCGGTGCGGCCAGCTGCACGTGGGACCGGAGGTGGTGATCGTCGACCTCGGGTGCTCGCCGGGCGTAGAAGACGTCGATCGGGTCGGGCACCCGGTAGCCGGTCAGGGCCAGCACCGCCTCGTCCACCACCACCACCGCCATCTCCCCGCCCGGCACGGGCCAGCCGTCATCGTCGCGCAAAGCGAGATCGAGGACCGTCTCGCCTCCCGGAGGAAGGGCCGCCTCGCGCGGTGTCACCTGGACCGCCAGGCGCCGAGATACCGGTGGCACGGGAAGGTCGAGCGCGCCCCGGGCAAAGGCCGGACGCTCGGGCGCATCCTCGTTCTCGTCGCGCGTCGCGGAGCCGACGAGGTCCACCTGAACGTGGACGTTCGGTACCCAGGACTCCTCGATCGGGATCTCCAGCGTGTACGAGCCCTCGCTCACCGCAAAGCTCTCCTCGCGCAGGAGCCCCGAGCGCCGCAGCGTCAGGACCCCCTGCGCGGGGGCAAAGGGGGCGAGCACGAGGACCCGGGCGACGTCGCCCGGGCCGTACTCCTTGCGGTCCGGGACGAGCGTCACGGCTTCTTGATCGAGGCGACGCGCGGGTGGCCCGCCGCCGGCCACCCACACGCGCAGCTCGGTCTCGTTGGGACGGCCGCGGTCGTCGACGGCTCGCGCGAGCACGCGCCACGATCCCCCCTCGCGGCCGTCGAAGCGCACGCGCACGGGCTCGGGGCCCGAGTCCACCTCCTGCTCCTGCACGTCCTTCGGCACGAGCTGCCACTCGCCCTCGACCTGCGTCCAGTCGAGACGCTCCGCCCGCAGACGGACCCGGCGGCCCGGCACCGCGTCGCCGTCGAGATCGGTGGCGATGACGTCGACCGGGATCGCCTCGCCCTTCTGCACGAAGGGCCGCTCGCCCCGCAGCCCCACGTAGAGCTCGGCCGGGTGCACGAGGAGGTCGACGTCTGCCGTCCAGGCCTGGCGGTTGACGTCCTCGACCGTGACCTCGGCCGACAGGCGGCGCGGCCGCGGCGGGTCGCCGCTCTCGAAGTCGATCCGCAGGCGGTGGACGCCCGAGCCGTCCGTCCGGGCGGCGAACGTCTCGACCCGCTCCGGCCCCGGGGTCTCGGGCCGCGGGTGCCACCAGGGGACGTCTGTCCCGAAGACGAAGTCGTGCCAGTGCGGGGGCCGGTAGGTGGCCGGGGTGGCGGCCACGCGCCAGGAGACCTCGGCCCCGGGCAGGGCCCCGCCCGCGTAGTAGGCGGCGGAGACGGTCGCCACCGCGTGGCCACCGACGACGTGCGGGCCCTCGCTGGCCGTGGCCGTCACCTCGAACTCCGGACGCCGGAACTCCTGCACCTCGAAGGTGTGATGGTCGCGCGTGGGACCCACGTCGGCGCCGCCTGCCTCCAGCCTCAGGTGGGCGGTGCCAAGATTCATCGTCGGAGGGAGCGCGAGCGTCAGATCGAAGCCCCCGAGGGCTCCGAGGCGCGCCGTCCCGTCCGCGACCTCGTTGCCGCGGGCGTCGCTCAGGGTCCAGTCCAGCACGGTGACGTCGGCCGGGAGCGGACCGACGTCGCCCTCGGGGCCGGCGCCCACGCGCCGCACCCAGCCCTTCACGCGGACCTCCTCCCCCGGCCGGTACATTTGTCGGTCGTCGAACACGTAGAAACGGAGCCTGTCTGCGCGCTCGCGGCGCCGCCATCCCGCCCCCTGGGTCCACCAGGAGCTCTGCTGGGGGAGGATCGCGACGTCTCCGTCCTTCCGGGCCACGAGCAGGGGAGCCGGCGTGTCCGCGAGATCAAGGTGCGCGAGTCCCGCCGCGTTTGTGCGCGCCGACCCGCCCGGGACGAGGGTCACCTCGACGTCGGCAAGGGGACGTCCGTCGGCGAGCGCGGTCGCCCAGGCGATCAGGGTCTGTCCGTCCTCGAACGCGTCGAGGCCGATGCGCGTCGACTGGACCCAGGCGCGGACCTCCTGCCCCCGGTCCTTCTCCGTGGAGCTCACGGGTCGAACGACGAGGATCAGCTGGCCGAGCCCCTCCTCGAGCGCCGGAGACAGGTCGAGACGTGTCTCGACGAGCTCGTCGAACCGACCCGCGGTCTTGACCGTTGTCTCGAGGACCCGGCGGCCGGGCAGCCTGGCCTCCCGGTTGCGCGCGCGGTCCCGGCGGTACGTGTGCCACGCCGGCCAGTCCTCCGGCCCCACCGCCCACGCCTCCACCCGCAGCTCGGGGTGGTTGGTCGAGTAGACCGCGAACCGGGCGCCGCCCGCGGGATCGAGAACGACGAAGTCGCCTCCCGGGGCGAAGAGCG
>JAJDNV010000168.1 GCA_022340545.1 Acidobacteriota bacterium
CTCGCCGACGGCGCCCAGCGCCAGCATCAACTCCGCGTCGTCCTCGGCGTGCCGCCGGCCCTCGGACAGCATCTCGTACGCGGCAGCGACATCGCCGGTCTCGTGGAGCATCAGCCCGGCGACGAGGTAGAAGCGCCGAACAAAGCCGGCGAAGGCCTCGGGGGAGCGCGTGGCGCGCACGAGGCGGGCCGCGGCCTGGAGCTCCCAGCGGGTGCGGCGGGGGCGGCCCCGCCAGAGCGCGTGCGCCGCGGCGTCGCTGAGGAGCCCAGCCGCGGCGAGCAGCGTCACGTCCCCCTGCCTCAGCTCCTCTTGCGCGTCCGCGGCGGGGGCCGCGCCTTCCACCGCCTCGAGCAGGCCCTCGGTCTCCGCCTCGACCTGTCCAGCCGTCCACAGCACGACGGTGGCGAGGGCGTCCTTGCGATCCGCGCCCCTGTACTGCTCGGCGAGCTCGCCGAGCGACAGGGCACTCACGGCCTCGGGGGCCTGTGCCGGGGGGGCGTTCCACAGCGACAGGACGCCGAGCACGACGATCAGCGACATCACGACGAACAGACTATCACTTCACCAACCGCGGGCACTGCGGAGCTAGCGGGCGCGGAACGAGCGCAGCTCGATCCGATCCGCCATCAGCTGACGGAACTCCGCCGCTCGCATCGAGGGCACCTGCCGGCCTGACTCGAACTCCACCTCGTCGATGGCCTCCTCCCACAGGTGCTCCCGCCGGGCGATCTCGTCCGGGTCACGCACCTGGCCGTAGGCCTGCACGTAGCGGTTGTGCCGGCAGAGCATCCGGAAGGCGGCGCCGGTGTCGGGGCGCCGGATCGGGAGCCCCAGGATCCGAACGTCGTTGCCGACGTCGTGGATGGGCTGCCCCCACTCCCCGTACACCCCGAAGATCGTCCCCAGCTTCTCGAGGACGTTCGCCAGCCGGGCCTCCCCCATGGACTCCAGAACCGCCTTGACCACCGGAAGCGTCAGGTTCCGGGTGAGCGTGGGGTCCGCCATCCGCACGTTCACGCCGAGCTCCTCGCGAGTGATGCGCACGACCTCCTCCGAGCGGATTCGGTTGTCGGTCGCGAGGTGGATCCGGACCCCGATGGCCTCCGGGCTGACCAGCGAGGCCAGGATGCCCGCTGCCACCCGATCCACCGGGACGAGGTTGAGCTCGGCCGATCGGTCGGCGGGGAACGTCGTGGCGATCAGACCCACGAGCCAGCCGCGGGCCCGGTCCTGCCACTCCTCGCCCAGCGAGTCCATCGCCTCCTTCGCGCGGCCGAAGGCGTTGATGGGGGCGTTGACGACCTTCGTGTCGCCGCGGTTGTTGCCGGTGCGCGAGTGCCCGATGACGATCGAAGGGAGAAGCTGCGTCACCCGCAGCCCGTCCTGCACCAGGGCCCGGTCCGTCTCGATGGAAGCCATCGCCTTCGTCAGCTCGTAGTAGTTGTTGTAGAAGTGGCGGGGGAAGACGAGGGCGTCCTCCTGGGCGATGGACCGCTTCCGGCGCCCATGGATGTAGGAGGTCTCGATCGCGACGTGCGCCACGAAGCGCGACCCCCGGGCCGCCTGGATCGCCGCGGAAAAGGCCAGCGCATTGCGACACCCCAGGACGTTGGCCCGGAACGAGCTCTCGTAGGTGTCGTCGAACGAGACGCTCGCTGCGCAGTGCACGACGTGGGTGAGGCTCCTCTTCAGCCTCGTCAGCTCAGTCGACGAGATGGCGAAGCCGGGCTGCTCGATGTCCCCCTTCACGAACCGGAACTTGCGGGCGTCCTTTCCGCGGATGCCGACCCGCTTCAGGAGCCGCGCACCCCGTTGCCGGGGAGACAGCACCCCCAGGACACGCTTCGTCCGGCGGTCACGGATCGTCTCGGGACGCACGACGGCCACGACCTCGTCGACGTGGGGGTGGCTCGCGGCCTGGACCAGGATCTCCTTCCCGAGGAATCCCGTAGCCCCGGTGAGCAGGATGCGGAGTCGAGGCCGCCGCCCCAGCGCGGCGAGGCGACTCCGCGCGTCCTTCTGCAACGATCGGATCCGGGCCTTGACCTCCTTTTCGGTGAGGTGGCTCGTCTCCCGGAAGCGGAAGGCGAAGTCGCGTGCGCTCACCCCCAGCAACTGCTTGACCCGCCGCTCGTCCGCCGGGTCTCCGCTGATCTCGGCCGCCGTTCGGGCCAGCCGCCCCCCCAGTCGGTCCACCGCTCGAAGCCCGCGCTTGACGAGGGCCTCGTTCCCGGTCACCTCGATCAGGCGGCTGGCGAGGTACTGGGCAGCGATCTCGACCGGGTGGTGGTCGCGATGGGCGTGGACGAGGAGCTCGCCGGGCTCGATCTCGTCGGGCAGCTCCGCCCCGGTGGCCCGGTCGACCTTGACGATGTAACGGGATGGCGACGTGTCCGGCACCACCGGCCCGCGCTGCGAGGGGCCCTTTGCCCGCGCCCTTTCGCTCTGCCGGGGCCTCGTCCGGCCCCCGGCCCTGCCCATTCGAGTCCTCCGCCTTCCCCGCCGCCGCTCCGGTTGGTGACGTGGGGGCAGCCTATCCCATCGCCGTGCCCCCCGACAACGAACCGCCCAGCCCCACCCGCCGCGTGACGCCCGTCACACCGATCAGCTACACTTCCCGGTCACAGTTCGAAGGATCCCTATTTCAGTTTGTCGAAGACCGCGGCGCCGCCGCGAGGAGGATGATGAGGATGTCCCAGACGAGATGGCTTGCCGCCGCTCCCCTGCTGGCCGCGGCCCTGCTCCTGGCCGTTACCGCCGACGCCGCCCCCACCCGGGAGATGGGCAACATCGTCTCCACCGATTGGCAGAAGATGGAGATCGACATCAAACACCCCCGGGCGGGGACCAAGACCTGGAAGGTGGCCCGGGACTGCAGCGTCAAGTTCATCGACAAGAAGGACCAGTTCCCCGACCCGAAGCTCAGCGACCTCCGCGCGCCAATGTACATCTGGTTCTTCGTCAAGGAGGGCACGACCGAGATCCAGAGCATCGAGGTCCGCGAGGTCGGCTTCGACCCTTCGAAGGGTGGCCCCGGGCTGCAGCAGAAGGCCGTCATCACGAACCTCGACGCCAACGTCGGACACGTCGAGGTGGACATGGGCGCCGGACCAAAGACGTTCAAGGTGGAGCCGAAGCAGCAGCTCAACGCCTTCCGACGCGGACAGCAGGTAGTCCTCCTGATCGAAAAGCGGAGCAACGGGGAAGAGATCGTCACGAAGATCACCCCCCAGCGCTAACAGGAATCCCGCGACGGCGCTCTCGGCAGCTCGGACAGCACAGACCGGACCGCGAAGGCCCGGACCGACAGCCCGTCGTTGGCCTGGAGGACCCCGTCCACCTCGAGGACGGGGGCGGCCACCAGGACCGGGCGCTCGCGGTGGAAGAGATCGGGCCGCACGATGATGTTGACGAGGCCGGTCTCGTCCTCGAGGGTCAAGAACATGAAGCCCTTCGCGGTGCCCGGCCGCTGGCGGCAGATGACCGAGCCGGCCACGCGGACCCGCTCCCCGTCGGCGAGCTGCGGGAGCTGTCCTGCGCGCCGCACGCCGCGGGCCGCGAGCTCCTCGCGGCAGAGCGACACCAGGTGCGGCCCCGCGGTGAGCCCCGTGCCGAGAAGGTCGCTCGACAGCCGCTCGGCCAGGTCCATCTCGGGAACCGGCGAGGACTCCTCGGCCTCGACCTCCCGAAAGAGCGGACCGCGCGGACGACCCGCCTTCTCCACCTGCCACAGCGCGCTCCGCCGGGTGAGCCCGAAGGCGTTGAGCGCCCCCACCTCGGCCAGCCGACGCTGCTCGTCGCGCCGCAGCCGACTGCGGTCCACGAAGTCCTGGAGCGACTCGAAGGGGACCTGTTCCCTCTCGGCCACGATCCTCTCCGCGGCCTCCGCCCGCAGCCCCCGCACGTAGCCGAGCCCTAGCCGCACCGCCCCCTCCTCCAGCGTGCACGCGGGTCCGCTCCGCGTCACGTCCACCGGCCGGAAGCGCACCCCGTGGCGCTGGGCGTCCTTCACCAGGGTGGACGGGTGGTAGAAGCCCATCGGCTGGTTGTTCAGCAGCCCGCAGGTGAATGCCGCCGGGTGGTGCGTCTTGAGCCAGGCGCTCGCGTAGGCGATCAGGGCGAAGCTCGCGGCGTGGGACTCCGGAAAGCCGTAGAGGGCGAACGAGCTGATGGAGCGCACCACGTCGTCCTGGGTCTTTCCGACGATTCCCCGCTCTCGCATCCCCGCCCGCAGACGCTCCTCGATGGGCTTCATCCGCTGCTCCGAGCGCTTGAAGCCCATGGCTCGGCGCAGCTCCTCGGCCTCGCCCCCGGTGAAGCCGGCAACCGCCATGGCCATCCGCAGGAGCTGCTCCTGGAAGAGCGGCACCCCCAGGGTGCGCTTCAAGATCGGCTCCAGGAGCGGGTGGGCGTACGTGACCGGCTCCAGGCCGTTTCGGCGGCGCAGGTACGGGTGCACCATCTTCCCCACGATGGGGCCGGGTCGGATGATGGCCACCTCGACCACGAGGTCGTAGAACCGCTCCGGCTTCATGCGGGGCAGGGTGGCCATCTGCGCCCGGCTCTCGACCTGGAAGACCCCCACGGTGTCGGCCCGGCGGAGCATCGCGTAGACCTTCGGATCGTCCGGCGGCAGGTGGGCGAGGTCGACCTCGACGCCGGTCTCCCGCAGCATCGCGATCGAGTCCTGGAGGGCGGACATCATGCCCAGGCCGAGGAGATCCACCTTGATGATCCCGAGGTCGGCGCAGTCCTCCTTGTCCCACTGGACGACGATGCGGCCGGGCATCGTGGCCGGCTCGAGCGGCACCACCTCGTCGAGCCTTCCCTGCGCGATCACCATCCCGCCCGAGTGCTGGCCGAGGTGCCGGGGAAGGTCCTGGATCTCCTCGAAGAGGCGCGCGAAGAGACGAACCTTCCGGTCGTCCTGGTCGAACCCGGCCCGCTTCAGTCGGCTCTCCAGCGTGTCGTCGGCGTCGACGTACTCGAAGCGGCGCATGTGGTGGGCGAGGCGGTCGATCTCCTCCATCGGGATCCCGAGCACCTTCCCGATCTCGCGCGAGGCGCTGCGGTCGCGGTAGGTGATGACGTTGGCGGTCATGGCCGCCCCCGCCGCCCCGTAGCGCTCGTACACGTGCTGGATGACCCTCTCGCGCCGGTCCCCGCTCGGGAGGTCGAGATCGATGTCCGGCCACTCGCCGCGCTCCTCGGAGAGGAAGCGCTCGAAGAGCAGCTCCATCCCCACTGGATCGACGGCCGTGATCCCGAGGCTGTAGCAGACGGCGCTGTTGGCGGCGGATCCACGACCCTGGGCAAGGATCCCCTCCCGGCGGCAGAAGTTCACCAGATCCCAGACGATGAGGAAGTACCCGGCGAGGTTCAGCTTGCCGATGAGGCGGAGCTCACGCTCGATCTGCCGGCGCGCCTTCTCGTGGTACGGCCGGTAGCGCTCGCGTGCCCCCGCCTCCGTCATCCGGCAGAGAAACGAGAACTGGCTCTCCCCCGCCGGCACCGGGTAGTCGGGGAACTGGTAGCCCAGGTCCTCCAGCGTGAACCCGAGCCGCTCGGCCAACGCCTCGGCGTTGCCGAGGAGCTCGGGGCGGTCGGCAAAGAGGGCCTTCATCGCCTTCGGCCGCTTGAGGTGGCGCTCGGCGTTCTCTGCGAGGAGCCGGCCCGCGGTGGCGAGCGTCCGTTTCTCGCGGATGCAGGTCAGCACGTCGAGGAGCGCCCGTCCCCTCGAGACGGCGTGACGGACACCGTTCGTGGCGATGGCCCGAACCCCCAGTGCATCCGCCAGGTCGAGCAGCGCCTGGTTGGCGGCCTCCTGCTCCCGACGACGGTGCCGTTGGACGTCGAGGAAGACGTTGGCGGGCCCAAAGGCCCGGAGGATTCGGGCCAGGCGGTCGGTGTCCGGCGGATGGCCGAGGGTCTCGACCCCCGCCAGCGCCACCAGCCCCTCGAGCGGCCTCCCCGGCTCCGCCCCGCCCGCCTCGAGCCTCTCCAACCGCAGCCGGCCCTCCCCTTTGGGACGATCAGCCTTCATTCGCGTGATCAGCCGGCAGAGGTGGCGGTATCCGCGCCGGCTCTCGACGAGGAGTGGCAGCGCCCCCCCGTCTTCGAGGCTCAGCGCGGCCCCGACGAGGGGGCGGATCCCGGCCGCCCGTGCCGCCTTGAAGAAGCGAGGAGCCCCGGAGAGGCCGTCACGGTCGACGAGGGCCAGGGCCGTGTAACCGAGCACGGCCGCCCGCTCCACCAGCTCCTCTGGCGGCGAGGAGGCCCGCAGGAACGAGAAAGCGGAGGCGGCGTGCAGCTCCACGGGCATCGGGAGAGTGGCGGGCGCGAGACAGAAAGCCTGTTTCGCTTTTTCTTCGCCCATTCTGTCCCGAGGCTTCGCGCCGCGTCAAGCCACCAAATGTCCTCTGCGCGTGGCGGGCGATTCGAGCGAGGGCGGGCGCTGCTTCCTGTTGAGAGGGCTACGCCCGCCCGAGCAGGGTATCGAAAACGCCCCCCCTCCATGCTCCACAAGCCCTGTAGCCGCCCACTGCGTTTTCGATACTCTGCAGTCCCGGCGGAGCGGACCTCTTGAGCGCCCCCGCTGCGAGCCCCAGGGGCTCGTGGTCCTCTAGTCGACCTTGAAGTACTGCCGCTCCGCCTCCCAGCCGGCGAGGATCTCCCTGGGCGGCCGCGCGAGGAGGACGCTGCCTCGGGCACTCACCGTCCCGTCGGGGAGACGGATCTCCGCTTTCGCCTCGGCCCGGTTCTCGGTCCGGCCCAGAAGCCGCCCGACGACGAGAAGCGGGGTGTCCGTCGGCGTCGGGCGGCGGTACACCACCTCCAGCTTCGCCGTCACCATGAGCTGGTCGGGGTCGCCCTCCAGGAGCACCGCTCGACCCGCGGTCTCGTCCAGCATGGCCGCCAGGATCCCCCCGTGCACCACCCCCGGGTAACCGTTGAACTGCTCGGACACGGTGACCCGGGAGCGGATCTCCCCTTCTTCGGGGTGGTTCTCCCAGACCATCTTCAGGCCGACGTCATTCTCGCGGCCGCAGACGAAGCAAGAGCGTGAAGAGGGTTGGCGCTCGACCATGGTGTTTCTCCTGACGGGACGTCTCAAGCTCATTCCGGGGAGGGACGTCGGACCGCTGCGATGGCCTTCAACGCGAGCACTCCCCAGGGCCATCCGTGGAAGACGAGATCGAACCAGTCGATGAAGCGCACGAGCTCTCCCCGCCACAGCATCCCGAGCTTCTCCATCAGATGCGGCGCGCCCACCGGAAAGGGCGCCAGGCTCAGCACGACACAGGCGACGAGGGCCGCCGTCCAGGACACGTTTGCGTCCAGCCAGCGCAGCATGTTGTCGTCCACCATACCCGATCCTCGGGGGTTCGGAGCGTCGTCCCCTCCGACGCGGTCGACTTGCGGCGACCCGCTCCCCTGTGGCATATCAGCGCGTGCGTCGCAGCCACTGGGGCCTCGTCGGCCTCGCCTTCTTCGCGAGCGGGAGCGCGGCCCTGGTCTACCAGGTCGTCTGGCAGCGCGTCCTCGCCTTTCACACCGGCGTCGGCATCACGTCCGTCGCCCTCATCGTGGCCGCCTTCATGGCCGGCCTCGGTCTCGGCAGCCACGCCGGCGGAGTCCTCAGCGCACGAGTGACGCCTCGGACCGCCCTGCGGGTCTTCGCCGTCCTGGAGATCCTGATCGGGCTCTTCGCCCTCATCAGCGTCTCTCTGTACTACGACGGTCTCGAGCGGTGGGCTTCGGATCTGTACCGGTCCACCGCCGGCGCCGCCGTCACCCACTTCCTGGCCCTCCTTCCTCCGACTGTCCTCATGGGCATGTCGCTGCCCTTCCTCGTACG
>JAJDNV010000172.1 GCA_022340545.1 Acidobacteriota bacterium
TCTCCCCCCAGGGCCGGCGCCTTCCCAGCCTGTCCCCCAGCAGTGACAGGGCCCCCCGGCGGCGGTACACTCGCCGCACGACGTCCCTCCCGAGGTCCCGCACCGCATGGTCGAGCTCAATCACCGCGACCGGACGATCAAGGTCAAGCTGGTCTACTACGGACCACCGCTGTGCGGAAAGACCACGAACCTCCAGGTGCTCCACCAGCGCGCCGGGGCGAAGCGCCGCGGCGAGATGATCTCGGTCAACTCGGCCCAGGACCGGACGATCCTCTTCGATCTTCTGCCTCTCAAGACCCCGGGCTTTCGGGGCTTCGACCTCCGGCTCCAGATCCTCGCCGTCCCCGGCCAGGCCATGTACGCCGCCACGCGCCGCCTGGTCCTCAAGGGTGCGGACTCGCTGGTCTTCGTGGCCAACTCCGCCCTCGATCGCTGGGAGGAGAACCTCCAGAGCCTCCGTGAGATGACCCGGAACCTGGTGACCCACCACCTGGACCCCGAGGAGATGCCTCTCGTCTTCCAGTACAACAAGCGGGACCTGCCCCAGGTCCTCGAAACCGAGGCCCTCGACCGCGGTCTGAACCGGCGACACACCGACGCCATCCCCGCGGTGGCGATCCGGGGCGAGGGGGTCGTCGAGACGTTCGTCACCGCCCTCGCGCTGACCGTCCAGGATCTCGCGACACGGTACGCCATCCTGGACGTGAAGGAAGGCCTGCCCGCGCGCCAGTGGGCGGAGGAGACGGCGCGGGACCTCTTTGGAACGACGAGCCTCTCCTTCGACCCGGACGAGCCGAGAACCCGACCGCCGGCGCCCTCGCCCATCCCCAGGGAGCTGCGCAAGAAGGTCAGGGCCGAGGCCGCCAAGGGCGAAATCACGCCTCCGGTCGCCGCGCCCGCGAAGAAGAACGACGAGTCTCCCAGAAAGACCGCGCCCTACACCGTCGTCCGGATCGCCCCCCAGCCCCCGGCCGAAGCCGGCGAGCGCTCGCCGGGGCCCACCGCCGACGCCCGCGCCGGGGAGCTCGTCGAAACCTACGCCGAGACATCGGCGCAGCTCGGGGAGGCCCTCGCCGAGATGCGGGAGGACCGCGACCTCGCCCTCCGGCGTCTCGAGGACGTGCGCCGGTCGATGGAGGCGGCACAGCAGGTGCTGCTGGGAACGCCCCTCGACACCGCGCTCGATCCGGTCCTCAGCCGAATGGCGGGGATCGCCGGCGCCGGGCACGCGGCCTTCTGGGTGCCGGACCCGGGGGCGCCGCCCCGCGCGGCCGCGCTGCGCGGCCTCAGCACGGATCCCGTCCTCGGCTCCGCCCCGGCCGTCCGGTATGTCCTCGAGAACGCGGGGCGGGAGTCGCTGCCCACCTTCGTCTTCGCCAAGGACAACCCTCACCTCGCCGAGCGTCTCGCGGAGGCCTCTCCCCGCTTCGCCGCTGTCCTCGGCGTTCCGTTCCGCACGCCCGGCGGCCTTCAGGGAATGGGGGCCTTCTACTACGCCGCCGACACCGCCCGACCCGGGGCCACGGCACTGAAGCACCTCGCCGAGATCCCCCGTGCCCTTTCCGCCGCCCTCGAGCTCGTGGCCACGCTCCAGACGGTCAAGGCCGCCGAGCGAGCCCTCGAGCTCGCCCTCGCCGGCAGTGCCTCTTTGCAGGGACTGGAGGACGTCGTCCGGGCGATCGAGGAGCTCCGCGACCGGCTGGGAGAGATCCGCAAGAAGCCCGACGTCCCCCCCTGGTTCGTCCAGCACTTCACCGAGCTGGCCCCCGCCCTCGGCTCCGCCCTCAACGACGGCCGCTCCCTGCTCGCGTTCAGCCGCGGGGAGATCCAGCGTGACAGCGTGTACGTCGAAGACCTGCTGGCGGAGCTGCACACCCCGGACGTGACGTCGGAGCTCGACGCGAGTGCGGAGACGGTCAACGCCGACGCCACGCTCCTGCGAGTGGCCCTGCGGGCCATGGCCGACGAGCTGCGTGCGCGCGCGGGCGGCAACACCGCGGCCCTGGCCATTCGGACGCGCGGTGAGGCCGGCCGCGTGCACGTCAGCCTCCGCCTGCAGGAGCCCCCGGAAGGCGGGGCCACCCGCGCCCTGAGCCCGGGCCTTGGCCTCGGTCTCGCCCGCCGGATCGCCGAGCTGCACAACGGAGCACTCGACGACTCGACGGTCGAGCTCACCCTCGCCCTTCCCGGGAGTTGAGGTCCGCCGTCGCGCCGCCCGCTAGGGCTTCTTCTCCTCCCCCGCGGAGTCTCCTTCGGCGTCGCGTCGAAGCCACGAGAAGAGCGAGAAGCTCGCGCCGCGATCCGGTGCGGCGGCGGTCGCTCCTGCCGGCGAACCCTCGCTCGTGCGGGGTGCCTCCGACCGCGGCGGAGGCGGCGACGCGTCGTCGTCCCGGGACGCTCCGGCCTCGGCCTCGGTCTCTCCGGCCGCCGGCGCGGTGCCCCGCGTCCGCCGACCCCCGCGGCTGCGTCGCCGCCGGGTCGGCGTCTTCGTGCCTTCGGAATCGTTGGCCGACACCGCCTCGGCGGGAGCGGTCGGGGCCGAGGCCCCCGTCTCCGTGGGCGCCGCCTCCCCGAGATCCTCGATGATGTAGCTGCCCGAGCGTTGGTCGCGCCGCAGCTTGACGATGCCCCGCTTCTGCGCGTCCTCGAGCAGATGAGAGAAGGTGCGGAAGCCGTAGTAGCCCTCGTTGAAGGACGGCTTCTTGCGCTTCATGGTCTCCTTGACCATGGAGCCCCAGAGGATCTCCTTGTTCTCGCGCTGAAGGGCCAGGACCGAATCGGAGAGGAGCCCGAAGCAGTCCTGCAGCTTCACCGGGAGGTTTCGGCTGATCGCGGGGCGGGGCCGCTCCTGCACCCGGACGATGTCCTCGTAGAAGATGAACTCGTCGCAGTTCTCGATGAGCAGGTCGGAGGTCGAGTTCTTCACCCCCAACCCGATCACGTACTTGTTGTTCTCCTTGAGCTTCGACACGAGCGGCGAGAAGTCGGAGTCCCCCGAGCAGACGACGAAGCAGTCGATGTGCTCCTTCTGGAAGGACATGTCCATGGCGTCGACGACGAGACGGATGTCGGCCGAGTTCTTGCCGCCCACGGATTTCTGCGGGACCTCGATCAGCTCGATGGCGGCCTCGTGGAAGGCGCGCTTGTAGTCGGAGTACCGGCTCCAGTCCGCGTAGGCCTTCTTGGAGAGGAGCTTCCCCTTGTCGAGCAGCCGCTCGAGCACGAGGTTGACGTTGAACTTGCGGTAGTGGGCGTCACGGACACCGATGGCGATGTTCTCGAAGTCGATGAAGAGGGCGAGCCTCTGCTCGTCCTGCGTGCTGTCTGCCAATCTTCCTCCTGTGAGGGGGCGGGTTCTGCACACCCCCAGCCCGGGACCCAGGGTTCCGGGCTCAAAGACGCCCGGGTGGGGAACCCGGGCCACGGGGACACGGCAGAATAGCACAGAGGGCCCATGGCAGAAAGTCGGGAACCCTTGTACCGTCCGGTACGTACAGTGTCATAGTGACCACGACGCCCAGTCCGAGTCCGGAGCGTATCCTCCAGAGCGCCCTCAGCTTGTTCTCCGAGAAGGGCTACGATGCCACCTCCGTCCGGGAGATCTGCGAGGCCTCCGGGATCACCAAGCCCACGCTCTACCACTTCTATGGGAGCAAGGAGGGCGTCTATCGCGCCCTCGTCCACGGCACCCTCGACCGTGTCCGTGAGGACATGACCCGGGCCATCGCGGGCGAGGGGACCCTCCGCGACCGGCTGAGGCGCCTCACGCGCACCTACTTCGAGGCCGCCCGGGGCGAGCCCGACCTCGCCCGCTTCATCCTGGCCCTGACCCACGACCCCCCGAGCTCGGCGCCCCGGACCGATTTTCTCCGCTTCTATGACTCCATCCTGATGCAGGTCACGCGCGCCATCGAGACGGGGGAGGCCCGGGGCGAGGTGGGCCCGGGCCCGGTGGACGTGCGCCTGCTCGTCCTGATGGGGGCGCTCGGAGAGGCGGCGCACGGCTATCTCCTCGCCGGGCGTCCGGACCTCACCCCGGACCTCGCCGACACCCTCGTTGACGTCGTCTTGAAAGGTTGGATCGACCCGAGCTCACACTCATGACCGCCAGAACCCAGACCGCGCTACTGATCGCTCTTGCGCTCTCGTCGTCGGCCCTCGTGCCGGCGCCGGCCCGCGCCCAGGCGCCGGCGGCACCGCCGGCGCCGGAGGCCCTCTCCCTGAGCCTCACAGAGGCGGTGGACCTCGCCCTGGACCGAAACCCCACGGTGGGCCGCGCCCGCGAGACGATCAACGAGTTCAACCTCCAGGTGCGCCAGGTGCGGGCCGACGCCCTGCCGCAGCTCGACCTCGACGTGTGGGCCCAGAAGTTCCGGGATCCCGGGTTGCGCAACTCCCCCGCCTTCGGGGACCTCCCCGACTTCCTGCCCCCCGAGGCCCTCGAGCCCTATTCCTTCGCGGACTACGCCTACAGCTTCCGCCTCGAGCAGCCCATCTACACGTTCGGTCGGGTCGGCGGCGCCCTGGAGGCGGCGCGTGAGCAGCTCAACGCGGTGAAGGAAGACGTGCGCTCGGTGGAGAGCGTCGTCGCCCGCGATGCGGCCATCGCCTACTACGACCTGCTGCTGGCCCGGGAGCGCCTCGCGGTGTTCGAGTCCGAGAAGGCGTCCCGCGAGCGTCAGCTCGCCCAGGTGAAGGACCGCCTGGCGCTCGAGGATGCGACCCGCCTCGACGTGCTCAACTCCGAGGTGGCCCTCGCCAACCTGCGGCCTCAGATCCTCGGCGCCCAGAACGGGGTGGCGGTGAGCCTGGCCCGGCTCAACGAGGTCCTGGGTCGTCCCATCGACACGCCCCTCGAGCTACGCGACAGCCTGAAGCTACCCGACCCCCTGCCGTTCGTTCCCGACTACACCGTGCTCCTGGACCAAGCCTCCCGGACGCGGCCGGAGCTGCTCCGCTTCGACTACGGGCGGCGCGTGCTGGAGGCGGGGCAACGGGTCACCCGGGCGGACACCCTGCCCGAGATCTCGGCGACCGGCACCATCGGCATCAGCAGCTTCGACGTCAACAACCTCACGGATCCCACCTTCCGCAACTGGAGTGTGGGCGTCTTCGTGAGGTGGAAGCTCTTCGACGGCTTTCGAACGTCGTCGGCGGTGGGGCGCCTCCAATCCCAGGTGAGGCAGAGCGAGCTCGAGGAGGCCGCCTTCCGAAACGCCCTGGCCCGCGAGGTCGAACGCTCCTCCGGCGAGTGGCGGCGGGGCCTCGAGGCCATCGAGGTGGCCGAGCTGGCATCGGAGCAGGCCCTCGAAGCCCAGAGCCTGGCCGAGGACTCGTTCCAGTGGGGCGCGGCGAGCGTCCTCCAGATCCTGGAAGCCGAGCGCTCCGTGCGGCAGGCCGAGCTGAGCCGGGCGGAGTCGTACTACGTGGCGCTCACCGCCCTGGCTGACGTGAAGTTTCTCGTGGGGCTCCGGCCCGATGCCCCCCTCGATCTGATCCCCGCGGCGGCCGCCCCTCCGGCCCCCGCGCCGATGGAAGAGCAGTAGCCATGAAGAGTCGATTCGATCGCACGTTCCTGCCCGGCCTGGCCCTCCTCGGGGCCCTGGCCGCGCTCCCGGGTTGCGGCTCGGGCGACACCCGGAGCGAAGCGGCGCCGCCCGATGCCGAGGGCCCGAGGGCCCCCGCCGTCAGCGTGCAGGTCGCCGAGCTCGTGCCCCAGAGCCTGGTCGAGCGCGTGGAGCTGTCCGGTGAGCTCGAGCCGTGGGTTCACGTCAGCGTCTCCGCCGAGCTCGGCGGCACCGTGGAGCTCGTGGGCTTCCGGGAGGGGGAGCACGTCAGAAAGGGGCAGGTCCTGGCTCGAGTGGGGACCGACATGATGGAGGCCGCCCTCGCCGAGGCCCAGGCGCGCCTCGAAGGGGCGCAGGCCGTCCACGAGAAGACCGCCGAGCTCTTCAAGCGCCAGCACGTGCCGCGCCAGGAGCTGATCGCGGCGACCTCGGCCCTGCACGCCGCCGAGGCCCAGGTGAGGCAGGCCGAGCTGCGGCGGGAGCGCTCCGTCATCGAGGCCCCCATCTCCGGGGTGGCCGCCACCCGAGACGTGGAACCCGGAGAGGTGGTCGCCCCCGGGGCCCCCATCACCGAGATCTACCGCGTCGACCGCCTCAAGGCGGTGGCCGGCGTCCCCGAGAACGACGTCACGGCCTTCCGGGTCGGTGGCGAGGCGACGATCGAGGTCGACGCCTTTCCCGGGCGTGTCTTCGAGGGCCGAATCCACCTCATCGGCCCCGCCGCGGTCGGCCCCAGCCGGACCTTCCCGACCGAGATCGCCGTCGACAACCCCAAGGGAGAGCTGAGGCCGGGCATGATCGCGCGTGTCGCCCTCGTGAAGCGCCAGCTGGAGGATGTCGTTGTCGTGGATCGCGACGTGCTGCAGGACCGCGATGTCGGTCCGGTGGCCGTCGTGGTCCAGGGTGGCGTCGCCAGCGTCCGGGAGCTGACCCTCGGCGCGAGCGAGGGCAACCGGGTCGTGGTCGAGCAGGGCCTCGAGCCCGGCGAGATGCTCATCGTCACCGGCCAGCGCGGCCTGGTCGACGGCCAGGCCGTCGAGGTGGTGGAAGGCCGGCCGTGAGCCTGACCGACCTCTCAATCCACCACCGCCTCACCGTCTACGTCCTGATGGTGCTCATCATCGTGGCCGGGGCCAGCGCCTACACGACGCTTCCCGTGGAGTCGTTTCCCGAGGTCGAGATTCCCCTGATCCTGGTGTCGACCTCGTACCAGGGGGTCAGCCCCGCCGACATGGAGACCCTGGTGACCCGGCCCCTGGAGACCGAGATCCGGGGCGTCAGCGACATCAAGGAGATCCGCTCGACGTCCTCCGAGGGATTCTCGATGATCGAGGTGGAGTTCAACCCCGAGGTGCGGATCGAGACCGCCCTCCAGCGGGTGCGCGACAAGGTGGACATCGCCAAGAGCGACCTGCCCACGGACATCGACGACGACCCCCGGGTCGAGGACATCGACCTCTCGCAGATCCCGGTCATCATCATCAGCCTCTCGGGGGACATCGGCCTCGTGCAGCTCAAGGAGATCGCCGAGGACCTCAAGGACGAGCTGGAGGCCCTGGCCGGAGTGAACCGCGTCGAGGTGATCGGCGGGCGCGAGCGCGAGGTCCACGTCTTCGTCGACCCGCGTCGCCTCAGCTCCTACGAGCTGGGCCTGACGGACGTGGTGAGAGCCGTCTCCCGCGAAAACCTCACGGTGCCCGCGGGCGAGATCGACGTAGGGCGCCTCAAGTACCTCGTGCGCATCCCGGCCGAGGTGGAGCGACCCCGGGAGATCGAGAACTTCGTCGTGAAGGTCAAGAACGGTGTCCCGGTCTACATCCGTGACGTCGCCCACGTCGCCTACGGCTTCGAGGACGAGACGACGCGGTCGCGGCTCAACCTCCAGCCGGCGGTGTCGCTCACCGTCGAGAAGCGCGCCGGCGCCAACATCATCGAGGTCGTCGACACCGTGAAGGTGGGCCTGAAGGAGCTCCAGGATCGCCTGCCCGAGGGTGTCCACGTCACCCTGGTGGCGGACCAGTCGGTGGACATCCGATCCATGGTCTCGGAGCTGGAGAACAACATCCTGGCGGGGCTCCTCCTCGTGATCATCGTGCTCATGGCCTTCCTGGGCTTCCGGAACTCGCTGTTCGTGGCGATCGCGCTGCCCCTCTCGATGCTCATCACGTTCGTCTGCGTCCAGGCCATCGGCTACACGCTCAACATGGTGGTCCTCTTCAGCATGATCCTTCTCGTGGGGATGCTCGTCGACAACGCGGTCGTGATCGTCGAGAACATCTACCGCCACCGGGAGGAGGGAGAGGACGGCGAGACCGCGGCCTCGCGGGCCACCTCCGAGGTGGTGGCGCCCGTGGTCGTCTCCACCATCACCACCTGTGTCGCCTTCGCGCCGCTTCTCTTCTGGCCCGGGATCATCGGCGACGTCTTCGGCTACCTGCCGGCCACGGTGATCATCGGCCTGAGCGCGTCGCTCCTCGTGGCCCTCGTCTTCAACCCGGCGCTGTGCGCCGCCCTCATGAAGGCTCCCCCGGCCCCGGCCAACGGACAGGCCCATCACGAGGGGCGATTCCTCAAGGCCTACCGGCGCGTGCTGAGCGGGCTCTTGCAGCCAGCCTCCGACCACGGGACCCTCGGCTGGTTCGTGCGGAACTGGCTCTTCCTGGACCTCTTCGGCGCGCTCTTCGCCCTCGGGATGATCACGGCCCTCGTGGGCTTCGCCGTCGAGAAGTACACCGCGCCGCTCCTCAGCGTCACCGGCTTGCTGATGATGCTCGCGGGCCTCGCCTTCCTCCTCCAGGGGGCGCTCTGGCTGGTTGGCGGGGCGGGCCGCCTCCTCCTCGGCTGGCGCCCCAGCCTGACCGACCGGCGAGCCGCCACGCTGTGGCTCATGGGGGCGATCCTGGTCGGCACCTTCGTGGCCTACGCCGTCGCCGGGCGCGGGGTGGAGTTCTTCCCGGAGATGGATCCCCGGGAGATCTGGGTCGACGTCGAGGTCCCCAGCGGCAGCAACCTCGAGACCTCCGACGCCATCGTCACCGAGCTTGAGGCCCGGACCCGGGACACCTCGGACCTCGAGCACGGCATCGCCAACGTGGGCTCGCGGGGAGTGTCCATGACCGACTTCTCGGTGGGATCGGTGGGCACGGAGAGCCGCCTCACCCTGGACCTGCTGGATCACAAGGACCGGAAGCAGAACTCGAGGAAGACGATCGAGGACGTGCGCGCGAGTGTCACCGGGATCAGCGGCGCGGAGATCAAGATCGACAAGCCGGTCGAAGGGCCGCCCACGGGGAAGCCGGTCACCATCCGGGTGATCGGCGAGGACTTCAGACAGCTGGGCCTCCTGAGCCGCGACATCCTGGAGCGGATTCGTGCGGTCCCGGGGCTCGTGAACCTCGACGACGATTTCGACGAGGGCAAGCCGGAGATCAGGCTGGTGGTGGATCGCACGCAGGCGATGATCCTGGGCGTGAGCACCGCCGCCATCGCCACGACCGTCCAGACCGCGATCCGCGGGGTCGAGGCCTCCGAGTACCGGGTGGGCGAGGACGAGTACGACATCCGGGTGCGCCTGCGGCCGGAGAGCCGTGTCTCGATCGACGAGCTCGGCAACCTGACCGTGCCCGACGAAGACGGCATCCCGATCCCGATCCGCTCCGTGGCGCGTCTCGAGACCGGGGTGGGGCCGGCGGCCATCCGCCGCGTGGACCTCAGACGCGTGGTGACCATCGAGGGCGACGTCCTGCGGGCCCCGGGGCGGACGGAAGACAGCGTCCGGGCCGAGGTGGCCGGGATCCTCGACCGCGACGTCGAGTGGCCCGACGGCTACCGCTGGGAGTTCGCGGGCTCCAACGAGGAGGAGGACGAGTCGCAGCGCTTCCTGCAGCGGGCGTTCGTCATCGCGGTGCTGCTGATCAGCCTCGTCCTGGTGACGCAGTTCAACAGCCTGATACTCCCCGCCACCGTGATGTTCTCGGTCGTCCTCTCTCTCATCGGAGTGCTGTGGGGTCTCATCCTCACCGGGACGCCCTTCGGGATCATCATGACCGGAATCGGGGTGATCTCCCTCGCCGGCGTCGTCGTCAACAACGCGATCGTGCTCTGCGACTTCATCGTGCGCCTGCGCCGGGAGGGACATGAGAAGACCCAGGCCGTCGTCGACGCCGGCGCCATCCGCCTGCGGCCGGTCCTCCTGACTGCGGTGACGACGATCCTCGGTCTCATCCCCCTCACCCTGGGCATCAACATCGGCTTCTTCGAGGGGACGATGGAGTTCGGAGCCGAGTCTTCACAGTGGTGGGGGCCGATGGGGGTGGCGGTGATCGCCGGGCTGACGGTGGCGACGGTGCTGACGCTCGTGATCGTCCCCGTCACCTACCACACGCTCGACGAGCTCCCGGAAGTCGTTCGCCGTCTCCCGCGGATGCTGCGGGACCGCCGGCCGGAGCCGGCCACCCGCCCCTGACTGGGGCACCGTCGGCTGCGGAGGGCGAACACCGCGCACCGCTGTACCGGTGGGAGTACTCGGGGGTCAACGAGCAGAAGGGTGCGTCCCAGGGTCCCTGCAGCGGGCGTTCGTGATCGCCGTGCTGGTGAGCCGGTTCGACAGTCTGACCCTCACATCAGCCTCGCAGACGCCAGATAGGTGATGGCGCTGACGGTCGCGCACAGCACCATGCCCCAGACCAGGTCCACGAGGGCCACCGTCAAGGGGAAACCCTCGAGGGTCGCGAGGTTGGTCAAGTCATAGGCGGCGTAGGCGACCAGGCCGAGGAGAGCGCCGAGGGCGAGTGCGTGACTCAGGCTACGACGCTCGATCGCTGGCCACACGACCAGCACCACGATGCCGCAGACAAACACCAGGTAGAAGACGATGGCGGCTGCCCAGTTGACGTTGCTTCGCATCAGATGGCCGATCTGCGCCCGGTAGAACGAGCGTGCGATCACCCCAAGCCAGATCATATCGATCACCAGGAAGGTGACCACGGCCACGCCGTAGAGCCTCAAAAAGACCGACAAGGTCATGACACTTCAACTCCCTATGTACCGATCATCCTTTGGCCTGGGGTTCTACAACGCCACGATCCTGGATGGGACAACCGCTTGTTGCTCCGGCGGCCACCTCTTCCCCAGTGCCAACCTCTCGAACGGCGATCATCATCACATCGATCGGCGGTCAGTCGAGCCGAGCGGATGCCCTGGCATCACGTCAGCCGACCATGTCCTCGGGACGGACCCACTGATCGAACTGCTCCTCGGTCACCAGGCCCAGCTCGAGCGCAACCTCTCGAAGGGTCCGTCCCTGCTCGTGGGCGGTCTTCGCGATCCGGGCCGCGTTGTCGTAGCCGATGTGGGGGTTGAGGGCGGTCACGAGCATGAGCGACCGCTCGAGGTTCTCTCGGATCCGCTCTAGGTTGGGCTCGATTCCCTCCGCGCAGCGCTCCCGGAAGCTGTCACAGCCGTCGGCGACCAGCCGGCAGCTCTGCAGGAAGGCGTGGGCCATCACCGGCATGAAAACGTTCAGCTCGAAGCTGCCACTCATCCCCGCGACGTTGATCGTGACGTCGTTGCCCATCACCCGGGCGACGGCCATGGTGAGCACCTCGGCCTGCGTCGGGTTCACCTTGCCGGGCATGATCGAGCTGCCCGGCTCGTTCGCCGGGATCGTGATCTCGCCCAGGCCGGCCCGGGGCCCGGACGCCAACCAGCGCACGTCGTTGGCGATCTTGTTCAGGCCGGCGGCGACGGTCTTGAGCGCGCCGTGGGCGAAGACGACGGCGTCTCTCGCCGCGAGGGCCTCGAACCCGTTGGGAGCGGTGACGAACGGGTGCCCGGTGAGCTCGGCGAGCGCCTGCGCCGCCCGCCGGCCGAGCTCGGGGTGGGCGTTGAGTCCGGTCCCCACCGCCGTGCCTCCCAGGGCTAGCTGCTGGAGGTGGGGCAGCGACTCCTCGACGTGCGCGATCCCGTGGTCGAGCTGAGAGACCCAACCCGAGATCTCCTGCCCGAGGGTCAGGGGGGCCGCGTCCTGCAGGTGCGTGCGGCCGGTCTTGACGAGGTCACGAGAGCTCCTCGCCTTCCCGTCGAAGGTGTCCCGGAGCCGCCTCACCGCAGGGATCACGTCCTTCCGCAGCGCCTCGACCGCGGCCACGTGGATCGCGCTGGGGAAGACGTCGTTCGTGGACTGGCCGAGGTTCACCTGGTCGTTCGGGTGGACGCGCCGGCGCTCACCCCGTTCGCCGCCGAGGATCTCGCTCGCCCGATTCGCGAGGACCTCGTTCATGTTCATGTGCGTCTGGGTCCCGGACCCGCTCTGCCAGATCAGGAGCGGGAACTCGGCATCGTGTCGGCCGGCCAGTATCTCCTCCGCCGCGATCACGATGGCCTTGCCGGTCTGCTCGTCGAGAGCGGCAAGGCCCACGTTCGCCAGGGCCGTGGCCTTCTTGACCAGGGCGAGGGCCCGAATGAGTGCGTCGGGCATCTTCTCGTCCGAGATCCTGAAGTTCCCCAGGGCGCGCTGAGTCTGCGCCCCCCAGAGGCGATCGGCCGGCACCTCGACCGGACCGAGCGTGTCGCGCTCGACGCGGGTGGCGCCGGGGGTGGGCGTCATGGTCACTGCTGCTTCTCGCGCTCCACGACGACCTCGATGTGGTCCAGGGGGCCGTCGACAGGGGCGTGGGGCTTGCGTGCCGCCACGCGAACGGCTTCGACCCCGGGGAGCGCGAGCGCTCTCGACGCGATGCGCTCACACAGACCCTCGATGAGGCGATGATGGCTGTCCCCCACCGTCTCCGCGACCACGGCGTGCAGGGTGCGGTAGTCGAGCGCGTCGCTGAGCGAATCGCTCTGTCCCGGCCGCCTCAACGAGAGCCAGACCGTGAGATCGACGTGCAGGGGCTGTGGAACCTGCTCCTCATGGGGCAGGACACCCACGCGAGTGTGAAACCGCATGCCCTTCAGCGTGATCCGGTCGTGGTCGGCCATGGTCGGAATGTTACCCCGAACACACGGACAAGCCCGCGTCGTCGCCAACGACGCCATTGTGCAGGCTCGACCGGCCCCGCGCGTCTCTCTGCTAAGATGACCGTTCGGTCAGTCGGCTGACCGCCGCCTCAGGCCTCCTCCTCATGACTGAGTCTCAACGCGCCCTGGTCGAACGATTCCGACGTGATTCGATCCTCGGGGCCGCGCGCCCCCGGAGGGATTCTTGACTCGAGCCATCTTCCTCGCCTGTCTCGCCCTCGCCGTCCCCGCCATTGCCGACCCGTCCCCCTGGGAAACGGCCGGGGAATCTCCAACCCCCGCCGGGGGGCCCCTGGCCGCCTCTCTCCGGACCCTCGCCCGCGACGCCCGGACCCTGCCCCCCGAAAGACAGCTCCGGGAGACGCCGCCAGACCAGGACGACGCGGCGGCGGTCGCAGACCCGGGCCCGGCGTCGTCGGCTCCCCTCGGCTTCGAGGCGGCGCTGCGGCGTGCGCTGGTCGCCAACGCGAGCGTGGGGCAGGCCCGGGCCGAGGTGGGAGTCGCCACCGCGCAGAAACGGGGGGCCCTCTCCGCCGTCCTCCCCCGGCTCCAGGCCACCGGCGGGCTGATTCGCAACTCCGAGGAGGCGGCCTTCGGCGCGCCTCCGAACGAGCGCGTGATCCTGCCCCTCAACGACTGGAACTTCCGCCTGCTGCTCTCACAGCCGATCTTCGCCGGGATGCGGGAGATCCGGGCCTACGACCAGGCGAAGGAGGGCGTCCGCGCCGCCGAGCAGGGTGTCCGGGCGACCGAAGACCGCACCCTGCTCCGGGTGGCGGCGGAGTACATCAGCGTCGTCGGGGGGGACGCCCTGATCGAGGTCGGGCGGCAGACGCTTGCCCTCGCCGAGGAGCGGCTCCGACAGGCGCGCGATTTCTTCGAGGCCGGCGAGGCCACTCGAGTGGACGTCGTGCGTGCCGAGTCGGCGGTCAAGGCCGCCGAGCGGACGATCGCCCTCGCCCGACGCGATCGCGGGGTGGCGGCCGGGCAGCTGCGAGTCGACCTGGACCTCGAGGGCGACATCGTGGTCGCCGAGCCCCGGCTCGACCTGCCGCCCCGTCCCGACGAGGCCCTCCTGATCCAGCGAGCCGAGGACACGCGCGCCGATCTCCGCCAGGCACGGAGCGCGCTCAGGATCTCCGAGCTCGAGATCTCCAAGCAGAAGGGGGCCTACCTGCCGACCGTCACCGCGGATGCCGGCTACGTCTGGCAGAAGACGACCTTCCCCTCGGACCGCTACGGCTACGCCGCGCTGCGCCTGGGGGTTCCGATCTGGACGTCGGGCGAGATCGGAGCCCGCCTCGCCGTCGCCCGTGAGCGCGAGCGCCAGACGCGCCTCGCTTACGAGGAGGCCCTCCGGACCGTCCGGGAAGAGGTGCGGCGGTCGCTCCTGAACCTGGACACCGCGGAGACCAGCCTCCAGCTCTCGCGGGAGCAGCTCCAGGCCGCGGAGGCGGAGTACGAGCAGGTCTCGGACCTCTACCGCAACCAGGAGGCCACGTCCCTCGACATCCAATCCTCGGAGGCGACGCTGGCGGACGCCCGACGCGCGGTGGTCGTGAGTGACCTCGCACGCCTGCTCGCCGGGCTCGAGGTCTACTTCGCGGCCGGGGACCTGAAGTCCGCCGTGCTCAAGGAGGCACTGCCGTGACGCTCCGCTCAAACGTGACCATCGTGGCCGTCCTCGCCGTCGGCGCCTTTGCCGCGTCCGGCTGCTCCCGGGCTGCCCCGGAAGCCGGGCCCTCCGACGCCGCGCCGCCGCCCCTGCCCAAAGACGTGCAGTCGGTGGCGTCGGTGGCCTCGCCCGCCGTCCGGCCTCCCGAGGCCGGCGGCAAGGCGGACCGGGGCGAGGACGCGCTCGTCGCGGGCGGCCGCCTCGCTGTCACCGGCGAGTTCGTCCCGCTCATACGCTCCGACCTCGTCCCACGCACCGGGGGCCGGGTTGCTCGCGTCCTCGTCGACGAAGGCCAGAGAGTCCGGCTTGGGCAGCCGCTCCTCGAGCTCGAGACGGACTACCTGAAGCTCGACGTGGCCCGGGCCGAGGCCGAGAGGAGGCGGGCGGCGGCGGCCGCCGACGAGGCCCGCCGCGACTTTCAGCGCAAGACCGACCTCGCCGGGAGGGGGTCCGTGTCCCAGGCGGTGTTTCTCCGCTCGAAGGCCGGTGCGGAACAGGCGGAGGCGGCGCTCGCGGCAGCCCAGGCCGCCCTGGACCTCGCGCAGCAGCGCCTCTCCGACGCCGTCCTGACCTCGCCGGTCGACGGGGTCGTGGCGACACGACGGACGGACATCGGCGAGCGGCTCGGCGAGGCCAGCGTTGCCTTTGTCGTGGAGCAGACGGCGCCGCTCAAGCTGCGCTTCCGCGCCCCCGAGCGCTATCTGGCCATGGTCCGCGTCGGTCAGCCGGTGGCCGCGACCGTCGACCCTTATCCTGGCGAAGCGTTCGACGGGACGGTGAGCGTCGTCGGGGGCTCGGTGGATGCCGCCTCCCGCACGTTCCTGGTCGAGGCGGAATTCCCCAACCGCGACGGACGCCTGCGCCCCGGCCTCTTCGCCCGGGTCGAGCTCCAGCTCGGAGAGGAGTGACCCCTTGCACAAGCTGGCCGAGATCTGCGTCCGCCGCCCCGTCTTCACGTGGGTGCTGGTCCTCTCGCTGGTGGTGGTGGGGCTCTTCTCCTACCCCCGGCTCGGGGTGGACCGCTTCCCCAACATCGACTTCCCCTACGTCACCGTCAGCACCGTCCTCGTGGGAGCAGCTCCCGAGGAGATCGAGACCGAGATCACGGACAAGGTCGAGGAGGCGGTCAACACCATCTCCGGCATCGACCAGCTCGTCTCCATCTCGGCCGAGGGTGTCTCCCAGGTCGTCATCGGCTTCGAGCTGGAGAAGGACGCGGACGTGGCCGCCCAGGACGTGCGCGACCGGGTCAACAGCGTGCTGCGGGATCTGCCCCGCGATGCCGAGCCGCCGGTCATCGAGAAGATCGATCCCGACGCCACCCCCGTTCTCTCGGTGGCGGTCTCCGCCCCCGCCCCCATACGCGAGGTGACCGAGTTCGCGGACAAGGTCCTGCGACGCCGGATCGAATCCGTCTTTGGCGTGGGCCAGGTCCAGCTCATTGGCGGCCGCAAGCGCCAGATCAACGTCATCGCCGACCCCGCGCGCCTCGCGGCGGTGCAGATCACCGCGGCCGAGGTCGCGCAGGCCCTCGGCGTCCAGAACGTGCAGCTCCCCGGGGGTCGCGTCGAGCAGGGGCTGCGCGACCTGACGCTGAGGACCTACGGCCGAGTGGAGGACCCCCAGGCCTTCGGGGACATCATCATCGGCACCCGCAACGGCCACGCGGTTCGTCTGGCCGAGGTCGCCCGCGTCGTGGACGGCATGGAGGAGCCGGAAACGGTGGCGAGCGTCAACGGCGAGCCGGCGGTCATCCTCCAGGTCCGCAAGCAGTCGGGGACCAACACCATCGAGGTCGTGAACCGCCTCAAGGAGAGGCTCCAGGACATCGGCCCGCAGCTCCCCGCCGGCTACGAGCTCGAGATCGTCCG
>JAJDNV010000175.1 GCA_022340545.1 Acidobacteriota bacterium
TGGGCCTGGGCCTCCTGCGGAAGCGCATCCAGGAGGCGGAGGCCCTCGCCGCGCTCCGCGAGGTGTCGAAGACGGGCGTCTTCCTGGAGGCCGCTGGACGCTCGCTCGAGTCGCTGGGCAAGGGCGTTGCCAACGTCGCCAGGGACCCCGAGGGGACGGCCAAGGGCATTGGGGGTGGCCTCAAGCGCTTCGGTGTCAACCTCGGACGCAAGACGAAGCGGGTGGTCGAAGACGCAACGGGCGACAACGAAGGTAGAGAAGAGAAGTCCACGGGGGAGAAGACGGAGAACGTGGCAAACAGCGTCCTCGGTGTCAACAAGTCGGCCCGGCTCTGGGCGCAGAAGCTCCAGGTCGACCCCTACAGCCGGAACCCGGTTCTCCAGAAGGCGCTCGTCGAGATCGCCAAGATCGACGCCGCGGGCGGGATCGCCACGAAGGTCGTGGTGCCGATCCCGACGGTCGTCAGCACCACCTCGACGGTGGGCGGCCTGGTCTGGGGCAAGGATCCCGAGGCGCTGCGCAAGTCCAACGAGGCAGGGCTCAGGGCACTGGGCGTCTCCGAGGAGGTCGCGGCGGGCTTCTTCCGGAACGACGCCTTCACGCTGACCGACCAGACCCGCTTCGTCGTGGCCCTGACCGCGGTCAAGGCGAAGGGCCTGGCCGACTACGTCGACGCCGCCCGGGGGGCGAAGACCCCGCGTGAGGGCCTCTTCTTCGTCGAGAGCGCCGAGATGCTGCAGCGCCAGCACGGCGAGGGCGCGGTCAGCGCCGTCCTGACGGATTCGCGCGCCATGATCGCTCTGTCGGGGGGGCGGGCCGTCGCTCTCCTTCCGGTCGACTACCTGAGCTGGACGGAGCCGGTGGCCCAGGCTGCCACCGAGATCGTGGCCCGGGCAAGGGAGGAGCTGGGGGCGACGGGGCTCCGGATGCAGCTCACCGGGCAGGTCTCGGCCCAGGCCCGGAAGGAGCTCCAGGCGCTGGGGTGGGCGTTGACGGAGAAGGCCCCCGGGGGGGTGGCGGGTGCCCGGTAGAGGTCCCATGCTCCGAAGCTCGCCTCTCGTTGTCCTCCTGGTCACTCTCGCCTGCACGGCCTCGGACCGCACCGCGGGGCCGGAGCGGTTCGACGTCGTCGTCTACGGCGGCACCTCGGGTGGCGTGGCCGCCGCCATCCAGGCCCGGGACATGGGTCGGACCGTCGTTCTCCTTGAGCCCAGTAACCACCTCGGGGGGCTCAGCTCCTCCGGGCTGGGCAACACCGACATCGGGAACAAGGGGGCCATCGGGGGCCTCTCGCGCCGCTTCTACGAGCGGGTGGCCGCCCATTACGCGCGGCCCGAGGCGTGGGTGCACGAGACGCGGGAGCAGTACCTCGAGCGCTCGGCCATCGGCAACCAGGGCCACGGCCGGTCCGACCCGGTGGCGGAGGGGACGGGTGTCCCGACGATGTGGGTCTTCGAGCCCTCGGTCGCCGAGGGGATCTTCCGGGCGATGGTCGACGAGGCGGGTGTCGACGTCCGCTTTGGCCAGCGGCTCGACCTTGGGGGCGGCGTGAAGAAGGACGGCGCGAGGATCCGGTCGGTCCGCATGGAGAGCGGCGAGCTCTACGAGGGCCGGGCCTTCATCGACGCGACCTACGAAGGCGATCTGATGGCGGAGGCCGGCGTGTCCTACACCGTGGGGCGCGAGGGGAACGAGGTCTACGATGAGACCCTGAACGGGGTCCAGACGAAGAACGCGGTCTCCCACCAGTTCGAGGTCCCGGTGGACCCCTGGGTGGTGCCCGGCGATCCGACGAGCGGTCTCCTGCCCGGGATCCACGACGGCGGACCCGGGGCGGAGGGCTCGGGCGATCACCGCGTGCAGGCCTACAACTTCCGAATGACGCTCACCGACGTGCCCGAGAACCGGCTTCCGATCCCGCCGCCGGAGGGCTACGACCCCGGGCGCTACGAGCTGCTCCGGCGGTACATCGATGCCGGGCACTTCGACGCCCTCGACCTCAACAGCCCGATGCCCAACCGCAAGACCGACGTGAACAACCACGGGGCCTTCTCCTCCGACCACATCGGAGCGAACTACGAATACCCCGACGGTGACTACACGACTCGGCAGAGGATCTTCGAGGACCACGTCTCCTACGTCATGGGCCTGTGGTATTTCCTGCAGAACGACCCGCGGCTGCCCGAGCCCGTTCGCGCGTCCGCCGGACGCTGGGGGCTGTGCCGGGACGAGTTCGAGGACAGCGGCCACTGGCCGCACCAGATGTACGTCCGCGAGGCCCGCCGCATGGTGAACGACCATGTCATGACCGAGCACCACTGCCGCGGTGACGAGCGGGTCGAAGATCCGGTGGGCCTGGCCGCCTACGGGATGGACTCCCACAACACCCAGCGCTACGTGGTCGACGGACGGGTGTTCAACGAGGGTGATGTCCAGGTTCGCGTGCCGGCTCCCTACCCGGTGGGCTATCGCGCCATCGTGCCCCGCGCGCGCGAGGCGGACAACCTCCTCGTGCCGGTCGCCCTCGCCGCGAGCCACATCGCCTATGGCTCGATCCGTATGGAACCTGTCTTCATGATCCTCGGCCAGTCGGCGGCGACCGCGGCCAGCCTCGCCCTCGACGGGGGCGGGATCGTGCAGGACGTCGCGTACGCGGAGCTCAGGGAGCGGCTTCTCGCCGACGGCCAATTCCTCGAGTGGGGGAGTGCATCCGCGCCGAACCACGCTCCGCCGCCCGACGGCGGGCCCTGACACGATCCCGGAACGGGGGTGTCGTCAGCGCGTCAGCTGCTCGAGCAGGGCGAGGTTCTCCCTCTCCTCCTCCGAGATGTCTCCATCCGCCTCCAGCATCTCGCGCACCACGCTGATGAGGAGCTGGCGGTGCTCATGCGGCACCTGGGTGGGGTCGATGTCGTCGGGAGGAGGAGGCACCTTGATCCACTCCTCGACCTTGCGGGCCTCTGCAGCGTCGAGGTGCAGGCGCGAGACGAGCCGGTGGATGAACGAGCGCTCGGCGGGGCTGACCTCCAGGTCGGCCCATGCGAACGACGTCACGAAGCGGAGGAGCTGGAGCCGCTCGCCGCGGCTCAGGGCGTCGAACTCAGTCCGTGTCACCTTCTCGGCCTCCGCGTGAGCCCGGCCCCTGAGCCGAACCCGAACCAGTTTAACCCGCCCGACCCCATATCCAGCCGCCGAAACGCGGAGCTCGGGGTGCCCGACGGCGGGGTCGGGGCATGGACACCTCCGGGATGCGCGGGCAACGGTCCGTGCCCCTGCCTGTCCGATGAGGGGCTTCGAGCGACCTGGACGAACAGCCCGAATGGCGTCCAAATCTCTGAATTCAAATGGCGTAGGTGACATTCCCGGCCCCCGGGGCGTCGATTGAAACCGAACATCAGCGGCCGAATGCCGTATGATTCGGGGAGGAGGCAGCTCCTCTGCGCTTCGCGATGCGGAAGCCGACTTCCGGAAGACCGCTCGACGCCCTTGCGGCCGAGGTGGACCGCCTTCCCGCGGTCCTCAGGACGGACCTGCGTTCGGGTGACTGGCTGCTGGTCACCACCCGGAACTCGGTCTACTCGCTCTGCCTTCTCGATGACGGGAGCTACTCGGTCGCCGGCGGATGGTTCGACCGCAACGGCGAGTCACCCCAGCGTGTGGGCGTCAACGGGTGCACGTTCGGCGGCCGGGCCATCAAGAGCGACGTGGTGGCCGCTCCCGGGCTCTTCCTGGAGTTCGAGAACCGCGTCACCACGACCCGCATCCAGGAGGCGAGGGTCCTTCGGAACGACGCGGAGCTGTGTCACTAACTCGTGGCCTGAACGTTGGATGGACTCCGTTCAGGCCACAGTCCGTTCATTCATTGACCCCCCACCCTATCCCTCCCACGTAGGGGGAGGGGAATGCTTGAGATAGGCCATGGGCACCCACGTGTCCCCACGGAAGGGACACGTGGGAGACTCTCGGCCTGATGGCCGGTCGCACTGGTGCCCGGTCCTAGACCTCTCCTCCCCACGTATGGGCGCGGGGGCGTGGGGCCAGGCCTGGTGGCCAGTCGCACGAGTTCGCCCCCGGCGGTCCGTCTAGCGAAGCCCCTCGAAGAGGTCCGTCTCCCGGGCGCGGCCGCCGTTCACCAGGCTCATGACGCGGTAGAGCCCCTGCGCTCCCCAGAGCCCCTTGTGGTGCTCCTCGGACAGCTCGGCCAGCGGACCGTAGATGGCCATCTGTGACTCGTGGCACTGGACCGCTCGCCAGACCGTGGTCCAGTGCGTCTCCGTGTCGACCACGGTCGTCAAGGCCCACTCCGGCCAGGGAGCGGCCTGTCTCTCCACCCCGTCCACGTGGGACACGAGCTTCTTGAAGGCGGACTGGTAGGCCTCCCACTTCGCGCTCGGCCAGCCCATGAAGTAGAGCTTCGAGACACTGTGCGGGGGGTGGCCGCTCGTCCCGGGCGTTCGGTAGCCGGAGTCGGCCGCGGCCACGACCGCGGCGGTCGTGAACTGGCAAATGGCGATGTGGTCCGGGTGCCCGTAGGCCCCGTACGGATCGAAGGTGACGACGACATGAGGCCGGATACGCCGCAGGTGATCGACGATCTGGCCGATCACCTCCTGGGGATCCGCCTTGTCCAGGTCCCGATCCCAGTAGTCGAGGACGCTGATCTCCTTCACCCCGAGGACCTCGCCCGCCGCCCGGAGCTCGGCCTCCCGGATCCGGCCGAGCGCATCCGGTCCCGGGTGGTCCCGACCGTCCCGGTAGCGGCCGCGCTGGCCGCGGGTCGCGGTGACCACGTAGGTCTCGACCCCCTCGGCCGCGTACCTGGCGAGAATCCCGCCTGCCCCGAGTGTCTCGTCGTCGGGGTGGGCAAAGATGCCGCAGAGCCGCAGCCGGCTGGCGTCACGTGTCATGGGGAACGCCTGATGAGTCTACCGGGACTGGGCGCGGGAGGCCACACGCGATTCCCGCCGCGGGCCCCATCGGTCGAGCGTTCCCGGTTCGTCAGCGGCCCTTCTCGCGAAGGCCCGTAGCCCACGTGTGCGCCCACGAGGGGCGGTGTGTTGAAGGGGTTGAATGATCGGGGCGCGTCGCTCCACCGCGCGCTTGCGAGATGGCCTGAACGACGACGGCTCAGGCGTTCAGGCCATGATCAGCTCTCCGCCATCCTCCAGTCCGACTGCGCGATCCAACCCGCAAGGTCGGCGCCCGGCATTGGCCGTGCGATGAAGTAGCCCTGGGCGAGATCGCAGCCGAAGGCGGAGAGGAGGTCGAGTGTCCACTCGTCCTCCACCCCCTCCGCCACGACGGTGAGCCCGAGGTTGTGGCCGAGGTCGTTCGTGGAGCGGACGATGGCCGTGTCCTCGCCGGTCTCTCCCGCCATGCCAATGACGAAGGACTTGTCGATCTTCAGCTCGGACACGGGGAGCCGCCGCAGCAGGCGGAGCGAGGAGAAGCCGGTGCCAAAGTCGTCGATCGAGATGCCGACGCCCTTGCTGGTGAGGCCGGAGAGGGTGATCGCGGCGCGGGCCTCGTCCTCCATGACCGCGCTCTCGGTGATCTCGATCTGCAGGTGCGTGGGATCGAGGTCGTTCGTGCGCAGGGCCTCCGCGACGTCGTCCAGGATCAGCGGATCGTGCAGGCTTCGGGCGGAGACGTTGACCGCCACCGGAATCGCCCGGCCGTCGCGCTCCCACTGGTGCGCCTCGCGGGCGGCCTTGTGGAGCACCAGGCGCGTCAGCGGTCTCATGAGGCCGGTTCTTTCGGCCAGCGGGATGAAGTCCCCCGGGGGCACCATCCCGCGCTTGGCGTGGGGCCACCGCAGGAGCGCCTCCACACCGACCACGGTCTTGTGTCGGAGATCCACCTTGGGCTGGTAGTGAAGGACCAGGTCGTCGGCCTCCACCGCCCGGCGGAGCTCGCCCAGGAGCGCGACGTGCTCGGGGTCGTGCGGGTCGAACTCGGGCGAGTAGACGGCGCAGGTGCCGCCCCCGAGCGCCCGGGCCGCCTGGACCGCGGCGTCGGCCCGACGGAGAAGGACCTCGCTTTCGTCGCCATGATCCGGGGCCACCGCGATCCCCACGCTCGCCGTCACCTCGATCGGCAGGCGCTCCACCATGATGGGTCTCTCGAAGCCCTTGAGGACACGCTCGCCCACGTTCCGCGCGAAGTCGGCGTCGGAGTCGGGGAGCAGGACCCCGAACTCGTCCCCGCGCAGGCGGGCCACACGTTCGGCATCCCCGATCGTGTCGGCGAGCCGCCCGGCCAGATCGCGCACGATCTCGTCGCCGCTGTGATGCCCGAGGGTGTTGACCGTGTCCCGGAAGCGGTCGAGGGCGAGGATGAGGAGAGCCAGCGGCCGTCCCGTCTCCTTCGACTCGGCGAGGGCGCTGCCCAGGCGAAGCTGCATCAGGGCGCGGTTGGGCAGGCCGGTGAGCTGGTCGAAGAAGCGCATCCGCCGCAGGCTCTCCTCGGCCAGCTTCTGCTCCGTGACGTCGAGGACGAAGCCGCGGACGAATCGGGCCTTGCCGTCGGGCCCGGGCATGACCCGCCCCTCGTCACGCCACCAGACGATGCTCCCCTCCCGGTCGAGGAGGCGGTACTCGGAGAAGAAACGCGAGCCGGTCTTGCAGGCCTCGCGGTATCGACTGAGAACGTGATCGCGGTCCTCGGGGTGGAGCCGCTCCACCCAGATGTCGGGCTCGGCGAGCCAGTCGCGCGTGGAGTACCCGGTCATGGTCAGCAGCTGCGGGCTCACGTAGGCCACGCTTCTCGTCTCGTCCGCCCAGCACACGTAGGTGAGGGCCGGGATCTCCTCGATGAGGGCCCGGTGATGGTCCTCGAGCTCGGCCGCCGCCGTGGCGGTTGTGGGCGGTGACGGGGCCGGCGGGTCCGGTGCCGCCGATCTCGCACGCTCGATGGCGGCGGCCAGGCGCCGCGTGTCACCGCTCCGGAGACAGTCGTGGGCGCCGGCCTTCACGAAGGAGACCATCTCGTCGTCGGTGAAGGACTCCGCCCAGACGGCGACGGGCGGGGCGTCGGCGCGGGCGCACAGAAGCTCGAGGACGCGCTCCGGGCCCACCTTCGGGTTGGGGTGGCAGGCCAGGACGATGTCGCAGGACGCACGCGCCAGCGGGCGAACGTCATCCTCCCCGGAGACGTACGTCAGACACGATCCGAATCCACACGCCTCGAGATCGGCGGCGATCCCGGAACCCGCTTGCGGTGAGTCAATTACGGCCACCGCCCGCAGTGGATTCTCCCTGGCACTCACGTCGCCCCCCTCCCGACCGGACCCGCCGAACGAGGCACTGGGTAGAGATTATACGACCCACATGCCGGATTGCGTACCGGATCTATGCAGAAAGGCGGCACTGCCCCGTCCATGGCGGGGCTCAGGAGTGGCCCCTCGCTTCCGCGATGTACTCGTCCACCAGACGGTCCAGGAGCGTCAGGGGCATGGCGCCGTTGGTGAGCACGACCCGGTGGAAGTCGCGCAGGTCGAAGGCGCTACCGAGCTGGGCCCTGGCCCGCTCACGCAGCTCGAGGATCTTGATCATCCCGACCTTGTAGGAGCAGGCCTGGCCCGGCATGACGTAGTACCGCTCGATCTCGGCCACCGCGTCGCTCTCGGCAATGCCGGTGTTGGCGAGCATGTACTCGATCGCCTGCTCCCGGGTCCACCGTGCGTGGTGGATACCGGTGTCCACGACGAGCCGCACCGCCCGGAACAGCTCGCTCTGGAGGCGGCCGACGTTGTCGTAGGGGTCCTCCTGGAAGCCGAGCTCCCAGGCCAGCTGCTCGGCGTAGAGCGCCCAGCCCTCGGAGTAGGCGGGGAAGGGGATCAGGCGCCGGAAGAAGGGCAGGTCCTCCTGCTCGTTCTGCAGCGCGATCTGGAAGTGGTGACCGGGCACGCCCTCGTGGTAGGCGACGGTGCGCATGCCGTACTTCGGGGTCGCCTTGATGTCGTAGAGATTCGCCACGAAGGCGCCGGGGCGGGAGCCGTCCATCGCCGGCATCTCGTAGTGGGCCCCGGGGGCGGTCTTCTCCTTGAAGGCGGCCTCCCGGCGGACCTCGAGAGCGGCCTTCGGACGCACGTCGAAGGCCTCGTCCAGGCCGGCCTCGATCTCTTCGAGGATCGCCCGGTAGTCGCGGAGGATCGCCTCCCGACCCTCGTCGGTGTCGGGGTAGTAGAAGCTCGGGTCCTCCTTCAGTGCGGTCATGGCCGCCTCGAAGCCGCCGCTGACGTCCCGGCCCTCTCCCTCGAGGATGGTCAGGATCTCGCCCTGGATCCGCCCCACCTCGGCCAGGCCGATCTCGTGGATCTCCTGGGGCGAATAGTCGGTGGTGGTGAAGAAGCGCAAAGCCAGACGGTAGAACTCGTCGCCGTCGGGGAGGCTCCAGACGCCGTGGTTGCCCTCGACCTTGGGGTCGATCTCGCGGAAGTAGGCGATCAGGCGCCCGTAGGCCGGGTAGACGGTTCCTTCGATCTCCGCCCGGGCGGCGGCGGCGAGCCGCTCACGCTCGGCCTCGTCGATCTGCGCCTTCTCCATCTTGTCGACGAGGGCGGTGTAGAGGATGCCCTCCTCGACCGGGGTCTCGGTGAAGCCGATCATCTCCTCGAGGACCTTGTCGACGACGAACTGGGGCGGTCGGATGCCGAGCTGCTCACGGCGCCGAAGCCCCTCGAGCACCTGGTCGAACTTCACCCCCACCTTGGACAGCCGGGTGATGTAGTCCTCGGCGTCCCCCACGTCGTCCACCTGATGGATGTCCTCCATGAAGGTGGGGAACCCGTTCTGGACCCCGAACATCTGGTTCACCGGGTAGATGTGGAAGCGGAAGCGCTCCGCCTCCACCGCCATGTCGAGCATGACGAGCATGATCTCCTTCGACCGGCGGTCGGCGGGGCTGAGCTTCGCGTCGTCGTAGGAGAGCAGGACCTCCCGCGCGTCGCGGATGCGGGCGAATACCCGGTCCCCGGCGGCGATGCTCTCGTCGTCGAGCTCGTCGCTGTGGTAGGTGATTCCCAAGGGCTCGAGCACCCGGATGGTGCTCAGGAGCTCCGGGCTCTCGAGGGCGAACTGCAGGGCGGTCCGACCGAAGAAGAGATTGATGTCGAAGGGCTTGAAGTACCAGACGTGCACCAGCAGGGCTGCGGCGGCCAGCACCGCGACGCCGAGGAGCACCGCGAGCACCTTGAGGACCTTCTTGAACCTGCGCACTTGGGTGATCTCCTTGTTTGATCAGCGCGCGAGCCTGGCCACGACCTCGCCCGCCTGGACGGCATGAGCGGTCCTGTCGAGCTCGCATCCAAGATGGAGCTTACGCGATCACGGATGCTTGCGGGGCGTCTTCCCAGGCGGGCCCAGATCGTAGATGTAGAGCAGCGGGGCGCCCATCCTCTCGACGACATGAACGACCCGCCCCCGGGTCCGCTCGTGGTGACGGTAGGCGGTCGAGGCCAGGACCAGGCGGGGCCCCTGGTCGAAGGTGACGGGCCGGAAGCGGCGCCGGGCCCCCTCGATCCTGCCCAGGTAGTACCGGAACGGGGTGTGGGTGAGCAGCAGCCCGCCGACCCGAATCGGCCGGGCCTCCTCGTCGTAGTTGGCGGCCACCCACTCGATGCCCTCCTTCGCCGCCGCAAGCCAGTAGTCGGCATCGTAGCGGTCCACGGCACGGGGAAGGCCGCCGGCGATCAGCCGGTTGAAATACACG
>JAJDNV010000177.1 GCA_022340545.1 Acidobacteriota bacterium
GGCTCGTAGGTCCAGCCGCGGCGGAGCCGCCGCTCCTCGAGCCAGAGCGTCGCGAGAAGGGCGGGCCCCACCGCCGCTCCCCACAGGGCCGTCCGCCAGCCGAACGCGGCGCGCAGGTCTTCGCGCACCGCGCGGATCTTCGCGCGCACCGCCCGGTTCTTCCGGAACCACCGCTCGGCGGCCCAGAGGATCCCGGCGTAGGTCGTCCGGAGGTCCCGGGTCTCCCACCAGAAACGGTCGCGCACCCGCGGGTCGGGGTGGTCGCGGTGGCGGAGGTGGCCCCGCAGCAGCGTCCCCAGCATGCGGACGAGGCTGGGGCCATTCACCTCGAAGTCGCGCCGGAAGGCGCGCAGCACCATCTCCCCCTCCTGCCCGTCGAGGATGTGGGGGTGGCGGTAGTTGAAGCGCGTCTGCCCGTGGACGTCGGCGGTCGGGCACTCGCTCTCGTCGAGGAGAGTGCCGTCCTGCTCGTGCTTTTTCCAGAGCGGCGTGCCCGGGACCGGTGTGTACAGCATGAACTGGTGGAAGTCGGAGTCGTGGCTGACCGCGTAGTCGATGGCCTCGTCCATGTTCTCGGGGGTGTGCTCGCGGAGGCCGATGATGCTGGAGCCCAGGACCCGGATCCCATGGGACTGAAGCTCCTCCACCAGGGCCCGGGTGTCGGTTCCCTGGAGCTTGCCGTAGGCCGCCCCCTTCCCCTCGAGCCCCATCCACACCCAGGAGATGCCCAGCGAGACGAGCTCCTCCATCGTGTAGAGCTTGAGGGCGTTCGCCGAGCTGAAGACGAGCAGCGACCACGCCTTGCCGTTCTCCTGCATCAGCTGGAGGAGACGCCGCGCGCGCTTGCGGTGCAGGAGGAAGTTCTCGTCCATCACGAAGAAGGACCGCACGCCCATCCTCGCCTCGAGCTGCGCCATGAGCTCGTAGAGGTCGTCTCCCGTCGGGAAGAAGCTGTAGGACCGCCCCTTGCCCCCGAACATCGCCGAGGTGGCGCAGAAGTCACAGCCGAGGGGGCAGCCAACGGAGGGGATGATCGTCGCGGCGGTGTCCTTCTCGTCGTCGGAGCCGTGCACGCCCATGATGCGGGTCCCGAAGCCGGAGACGATCAGGGGGTGCCGGATGGGCTTCGTCGGGTCCTCGCCCAGGAAGCGCCGGAACCACTGCACGCCCTCTCCCCGGACGACGTGGTCGGCGTCCGTCAGCTCGTGGATCCGGGGGTGGTTCGCCACGTGGCCCCCGACGACGATGGTCGCGTGGGGCTGGAGCTCCCGGGTCATCGCGCACATCTTTGCGACCTTTCCGACGTTCGGGTTGATGGCGCCGATGCCGACGACGTCGTACTCATGGTCCCGCAGCTCAGCCTCGAAACGCTCGAGCGACGGGAAGTCGAGCACCGTGCACGGGGCCTCCAGATTGGCCTGGATGAGCATCAGCCCCCACGAGCGGTGGAACATCCGCAGCGAGAATGCGCCCTGCACCCGGGTGACCTGGTTCTGGTACAGCTCCATCGGGTTGACGGTTCGGCTTCCGTACTCGTCGTCCCGGGAGTAGGGCCCGAAGACGCTGCTCAGGAGGACCCGGGCCCGTGAGCCGCGGGGGTGGAGGGGGTGGCCGTCGCTCGTGACGCGCATATGTGGAACCACTGTAGCGGCTCCCCCGCTCGACCACTGTCACCGCTGTGTCACCAGACGCTCTAGAACCAATGAACTACACCGCAGCCATTCCGAGTCCGGAACCGGATGTCGCCGCGCGCCTCGAGCTCGGAACCACGAGAACAGTCTCGTCACGGCCCCGGGCGCGGAAGGGGCCCGCGGAGCGGGGGCGGAGGGTAAGATCGTTCGAGGCCCCCGGAGACCATGGCCACCGCACTCCTGCTCCAGCGCACGCCCCAGCGCCCGGCCGGTGCTCGCCGGCCCGACGACCGGACCGCGCCCGACGACGATCCGGGCCGGATCCTCGTCTGCGCGGCCTGCCTCCAGGCGATCACGACGACCGGGGCCTCGATCGAGATGGCCGGGAGCCACACCCACACCTTCTCGAACCCCCACGGCCTCGTCTTCCACATCCGCTGCTTCGCCGTCGCCCCCGGTTGTGTCTCGGCGAGCGAGGCGAGCACCGTGTTCAGCTGGTTCCCGGGTTACGCCTGGATGGTCGGGGTGTGTCGCGGGTGCGGAGAGCACCTGGGCTGGCTCTTTGTCTCCGCCGACAGCCGCTTCCACGGCCTGATCGCCGACCGCCTGGCCGAGACCGAGGGTCCCGGCCCGGGTGACTGAAGGGGAGACCCCCATGAACGAGCACATCACCACCCGTCCACGCCGCCTCGGGGGCGCCCTCGAGACGATCCGGCGCTTCGTCGCCAACGCCCTGTTCCTCGGGATCCTCGTGGCGCTCGTCGTCCTGTCGGTCAAGGCGTACCGCGCGCGACCCCGCGTCCCCGACGGCGCGGCCCTCGTCCTCAAGCCGGAGGGGGTGCTGGTCGAGCAGCTCTCGGGTACGCCCCGGAGCCGCGCCTCGGCCCGGCTCGCCGGGGTGCCTGCGGGGCCATCCCAGGTTCTCCTCCGCGACGTCCTCGACGCGCTTCGCCTGGCGACGGACGACGAGCGGATCGCCGCGCTCTACCTCGACGTGGACGGCTTGACCGGTGGGATGAGCAAGCTGCGGGCGGTGCGCGACGCCCTCCTCGACTTCGAGTCCAGCGGCAAGAGGGTCGTGGCCTACTCGGAGATCCTCACCCAGCGGCCCTACTACCTCGCCGCCCACGCCACCGAGACCATCCTGCACCCCGACGGCGTGCTCTTTCTCCAGGGCTTCGGGGGCTACCGCCCCTACTACAAGGAGGGCCTCGATCGATACGGGATCGACGTGCACGTCTTCCGCGTCGGGGAGTACAAGTCGGCGGTGGAGCCCTTCCTCCGGAACGACATGTCGGCGGACGCGCGGGAAGCCGCGCTCGGGGTCTACGACGACCTCTGGCGCACCTGGCTCTCCGACGTGGCCGAGGCGCGGGATCTGCAGCCCGAGGAGATCCAGCAGTGGATCGAGGCCTCGCTTGAGAGACTACAGGATACCGGAGGCGACATCCCCCAGGCGGCCCTCGATGCGGGTCTCGTCGACACCCTCGGCCCCCGGGACGCAGCCCGAGGTCGCATGATCGAGCTCGTCGGCAAAGACGAAGACGGAAAGACCTTCAAGCAGGTGGCCTGGAGGACCTACCTCGCCGCCCGAGCCGACGACCGGGGAACGAAAGGCAGCGGTGACGGGGTGGCGGTCGTCGTGGCCGTCGGCGACGTGCTCGACGGGAGCCAGCCCCCGGGACGGATCGGTGGCGACTCGACCGCCCGCCTCATCCGGCGCGCGCGGCAGGACGACCGGGCCCGGGCCATCGTCCTCCGCATCGACAGCCCGGGAGGAAGCGTCTTCGCCTCCTCGCTGATCCGCCGCGAGTGCGAGCTGGTGCGTGAGGAGGGCAAGCCCCTCGTCGTCTCGATGAGCAGCGTGGCGGCCTCGGCCGCCTACTTCATCGCCAGCGCCGCCGACGAGATCTGGGCCCACCCCTCGACCATCACCGGCTCCATCGGGATCTTTGCCCTGTTCCCCTCCGTGCACGAGGCCCTCGAGAGGTATCTGGGGGTGCACTTCGACGGCGTGGGGACCACCAGCTACACCGGGGCCCTGAACCCCGGGCGCCCCCTCGACCCGAGGATGGCCGAGATCTTCCAGCTGGCGATCGACAGGGGCTACGAGCGATTCGTGACCCGGGTCGCCGAGGCTCGCGGCCAGAGCTGGGAGGAGGTGGACCGGGTGGCTCGCGGCCGGGTGTGGAGCGGCGAAGACGCGCTCGAGCTCGGCCTGGTCGACAAGCTCGGGGGCCTGGAAGAGGCGATCGAGTCGGCCGCGACGCGCGCCGAGCTCGAGGAGGGGTACTCCGTCTTCTACGTGGAGCCGGAGCGGAGCCTGCGGGATCGCCTGCTGGACCGTCTGCTGGCCGTCGCCGCGGTCGCGGAGGACGCCCCGGAGCTCACCGCGGTTCCCCCCGCAGTCCACACAATCCGCTCGATCGAGCACGAGCTGGAGCGCCTGGCCGTCTGGAACGACCCCCGGAGCGTCTACGGGCACTGCCTCTGCGGAGAGGAGTGGCCCTAGGGCGCTCGGGGTGCCCCCTCCGCGGGAACGCTCGGTGGACTACGCGGTGGTCGCGGCGCGGATCCTGTGGTTGAGACGGTGATACTTCCGGCGGACCGCCTTGAGCTGGGCGTGATCGCCGGCCTCGATGGCCTTCTGGCGCTCCGCCTTCAGCTCCCTCAGCTGATCCTTGATCTTCCTCTTGTCGATGCCGCTCGCCTCGTGGTGGGGGTGCTTGCTGATGTTGATGCCCAGAGCCGCGCAGACAGCCGGCAACAGGTGATCCTTGTTCATCTGCGTGTAGCCCTTGACCGCCTCGTGGTCGAGGTCCTTGGCGATCGCGCGCAGGTCGGCAACCGTCTTCTTGTGCAACTCCTCGTAGGTGAGCTCAGTCTCAGCCATCCCGTCGTCCCTCCGGATCGGTCGTGGTTCGGGTCCGAGACACTGATTCTAGCAGGTCGGGAGCCCGTGACCAGCCAACGGCACCCCGCGCCCTGGAACCCGGAGCACCGTTTGGCGTAGTCTCATTCCAAGGGGGGACCCATGGGGGACTACGAGCTGGGCACCGGGTCGTCGGACGAGTCTCCGCCGCCGTATCGGCCCGACCCCGAAAAGAAAGGGGGGGGCCTCCTCTTCCCCGCCCTGCTGGCCCTGGCCGCGATCACGGCGATCGGGCTCCTGGCGGTGATCTACCTGGCCTTTCGCACGCCGGAACCCGAGCCCGAGCCCACTCCGCCCTCCATCTCGGTTCCCTCGCCCACGCCCACGGCAGCTCCGAGCGCCACGCCCGTCGTCCTGCCCTCGCTCGACGAGAGCGACGACCTCGTCCGGCAGCTGGTGGCGGCGCTCTCGTCGAACGCGGAGCTGGGGCGCTGGGTCGCCCAGAGCGACCTCATTCGCACCATCACGGTCGTCACCGTCAACGTGGCCACCGGGGAATCGCCCCGGCCCCACCTGATGTTTCTCGAGCCCAAGACCCGCTTCGTGCCCACTCGTGTCGGGCGCTCGCTGGTCCCCGACCCCGCGGGCTTCGCCGGGTACGACGTCATGGCCGACGCCCTCGCCTCCCTCGACGCGGGGGCGACGGCCGACGCCTACCGCACCACCGAGCCGCTCTTCGAGGTCGCGTTCAAGGACTTCGGCATGCCCGAGGTGAGCTTTCGGACCATGGTGGATCGTGCGATCACCAACCTGCTGGCGGTACCCATCCTCGGGGCCGAGGTCGAGCTGGTGCCCCACGCCACGACGTTCCGCTATCTCGACCCCCGGCTCGAGAAGCTGTCGCCGGCCCAGAAGCAGTTCCTGCGGATGGGCCCCCGCAACGTGAAGCTCATCCAGTCGAAGCTGCGGGAGATCCAGGCCGCCCTCGCCGCCCCGTCCCCCGAAGCCCAGAGCTGACGCACCCGATGCAGAGGTGCGGTTGGCTGAGAGGCCTACCCTCGCTGGCATGTCCTTTCCCTGAGGACATGCCGGCGGACGTGGCCTATCTCAAGCATTTCCCTCCCCCTACGTGGGGAGGGATAGGGTGGGGGGTCAATGAATGACTGTGCACGCCGAGCCCCCTACGGGACATCGCGCCGCGACGACCCGCACGGCTTCGCTGGCCTGTGTCAGGATCCGTCGCCCTCGAACGGCCGAAACCGGATCTCGAGCGGCTCCTTGAGCCGCTGCACGATGGCCTGCAGGTCGGGTCGGCCTTTCGGGATGCCCTGCCGGGCGTGGCCATCCGGCCAGACGGTAACGGTGCCCACGCGGGTGAAGAGCAGCTTGCGGGCCCGCCCCCGAACGATCTGAAGGCCGTCGCGGGACACGGCGCTGCGACTCTCCACGACCCGGGCCTCGCCCAGGAGCTTGAAGAGCAGCCCGAGGGCCCCCGAGGTCGGCCGGCCGCGGAGGCCCGTCACCTCCGCGTACCAGACCCGGTCGACGTACTCGACCAGCCGGTAGCGGATGAGGCGCTCCTGGGTGACCCGGAGGGTCGGGTCCGAGTGAAGGTCGTCGTAGGAGTAGCTCTTCGGCTTTTCCGGCACCTCGGGCCAGAAGATCCGCACGTTGGCGACGGTCCGCGGCCAGGGTCCCTGCACAACCTCCTCCATCACCCGCTCCCGCCGATAGTCGATCACCAGGTCCTGCCCCATCTCGAAGGGCAGCCGAACGTAGATGGGCGCCTCGTCCGGCGCGAGGCCGGTGCGCTCGAGAAAGGCCGCGTACCACTCGCGGTGCCCGAACCGGAGGGGGCGTCGCTCGGGGTCGGCCCGTTCGGCTCGTCGGACGACGTGCAGAAGAACCTCGACCTGCAGCCGCGCCCCGTTGGAGGTCGCGGTGAGGTCGTAGCCCCGGCTGCGACGCATCGCCTCCAGGATCTCGCCGCGAGAGACGACCCGGGCCGCGTCCCCGGCGGCCGCGGGCCCCGGGGCGAGCCACAGCGTCGCGGCAAGCATCCAGATCCACGACACCCGTCCGCGCACAGGATTTGATCATCTCACAGCGGTTCGAGGCCTTGCCTCTGGCCGTACCGATGACTCTCGACACCGTGCCGTCCGTCGCCGTATAGTCGGGCGCACATGGTCACGGGTCCGTTCGCCCTCGAGAATCCGATCCAGAACTACGCCTGGGGATCGCGCACCGCGATCGCCGAGCTGCTCGGGCGACCGAGTCCCGGTGACCAGCCGGAGGCCGAGGTCTGGATCGGCGCCCACCCGAAGGCCCCGTCACGGGTCGTCCCCCCGCCCAGGTTGGGAACCCTCGACCGTGCCATCGAGGACGATCCGGTGGGCCTCCTGGGCGCCGAGGTCTGCAATCACTTCGGAAACGAGCTCCCCTTCCTCCTCAAGATCCTGGCCGCGGCCGAGCCCCTCTCGATACAGGCCCACCCCAACCAGGAGCAGGCTCGCGCGGGCTGGACCCGCGAGAACGCAGAGGGGATTCCCCTCGACGCCGCCCACCGCAACTACCGCGACTTGAACCACAAGCCGGAGCTGATCTGCGCCCTCACGCCCTTCACCGCCCTCAAGGGGTTCCGGCCCGCGGATGACCTGGCCCGGCGGCTCGAGCCGATCGCCGGCCCCGAGCTCGGGAGCGAGGTCGGACGCCTGGGTCGCGAGCGCACAACGGCTGCGTTGCGGGCGCTGTTCACCCGCCTCATGACCCTGGAGCCCGAGGACAAGGATGCGGTGCTTCCTCGGGCCCTGGCGGAGGCGGCCCGGCAGGGGGGCGAGGATCCCGCCTGGGAGTGGGTCGCGCGCCTCCAAGCGAGGCACCCGGGCGACGTGGGGACGCTCAGTCCGCTCTACCTCAACCTCGTGACCCTGGCCCCGGAAGAGGCCCTCTTCCTCTCTGCCGGCGAGCTGCACACCTACCTCGAGGGGACGGCCATCGAGATCATGGCCAACTCGGACAACGTCCTCCGCGGCGGCCTGACACCCAAGTACGTGGACGTGCCGGAGCTCCTGGGCGTGCTGGACTTCGAGAGCCAGGTGCCGGAGATCATCCGCGGCCAGCCGACCGGGCCCTGCCAGCAGGTCTTCCGGACTCCGGCCCGGGAGTTCGCTCTCGCCCTGCTCCAGGTGGCGGCCGGGACGCCGTTCAACCCCGAGCCGGGACGCGGGGTCGAGATCCTCCTGGGAATCGAAGGCGAGTGCGTCCTCCTCACTGAAGATCGCGACCTGCCGCTCGGGCGGGGGCGTGCGGCCTTCGTCCCCGCCTCCGTCCCCTCCTACGAGATCGGGGGGAAGGGTCGCGTGGTCCGCGCGTCGGTCCCGGCGTAAGAGCTGCGATGAGGCGCGCCGAGCCCGACGACGAGGCGGCGCGTTGAAGCGCGGCGAGCCGGACGACGAGGCGGCGCGTTGAACGTCTCGGACCTCCCTCAGCTGCTGGCTCTCGCCCTCGCGGGCTTCGTGGCCTCGGCCCTCAACGTGATCGCCGGGGGCGGCTCGTTCCTCACCGTGCCCCTCCTCATCTTCTTCGGCCTGCCCGCCACCGAGGCAAACGCCACCAACCGGCTCGGGGTCCTGGTCCAGAACATCGGCGGCGTCTGGGGCTTCCACCGCCACCGGGTCCTCGACTGGCGTTGGGCGCTGCGCGCCTCGCTCCCGGCTCTCGCCGGGGCCGTCCTCGGAACCTGGCTGGCGCTGCAGGTCGGGGACCGGGAGTTTCGCCGCATCCTCGCCACCCTCATGATCGGTGTGACGCTCTGGACGCTGCTCGACCGCGGGGGTCGTCTCGCCGGCGCCCTCGGGCGCCTCCGGCACAAGGACGTCGTGCTGGGCGCCGGGTTTGCCCTCGCCGGGGTCTACGCCGGCTTCATCCAGGCCGGTGTCGGCTTCTTCATCCTGGCCCTCGTCACCGTGGGTGGTCTGGATCTCGTCCGGGGCAACGCGGTCAAGGTCTTCGTCATCCTGTTGACGACGGCCCTCTCGCTAGGCCTGTTCGCCTGGGAAGGCAAGGTGGAGTGGGTGCCGGCGATCGCACTGGCCGCAGGAAGCCTGGGCGGGAGCCTCCTCGGCGTCCGCCTGACCGTGCTCAAGGGCCACGCCTGGGTCCGGGGCGTGGTGACCGCGGCGATCGTCCTCTTCGCGATCAAGCTCTGGCTCGGCTAGTGGGCGCCCACCCGCCATCGCCGCGGCGCGGGTGAGGGGGTCTCACCGGCGGGCCGAAGCGAGAGTGTCCGGATCGACGAGGGGCGCTCAGCCGCCCCGCTCGTCCTCGGGGGTGTAGGCCAGGCCGATCCGGTAGAGGCCGGGCGGCAGGTCCAGCGCGGCGCTTCCCAGGCCGTCGAGGCGAAGGTCGCGCTGCTCCGGCCCTCCCTCCTGCTCGAGGTGAACCACGATGTCGCTGAGGATGGGAATGTCCGGGAGCTGAAGCTGAAGATAGCGTCGGGGCTCGCCGTCCACGCCCTCTTCCTCGAAGACGTGCACGGGTCCGAAGTCGGAGAGGGCGGCGATGTCGTCGGGCAGCCGCAGCTGCGGCGTCGCGTAACCGAGCCGCTCCTTGAGGTACCTCTGGATGGCCACCTCCACCTCCATGAGGCGGAAGAGCGACCGGGACACGCGGTTCTTGCGCAGGATGCCGAGTAGCGGTGTGGCCACGAGGTCCTTGGCCAGGGCGTACTCCCCCCCGGCGATGAGGGTGGCGAGCTGGTCCAGGCTTCGGAACAGGAGGTCGCTCTCCGCCGGGGCCAGGCGCACGCTCGCCACCTCGAGCAAGAGCGTTTCGAGCTGGCGCAGGGCGAGACGACCCTCCTCCCGGCGCCCGCGGTCCCCGAAGTCGTCCCACGCCATCTGAAGCAGCGTCGGCGCGAGGCGGAAGAACGTGGCCTTGACCTCGCGGGCCGGCTCCGCTCCAAGCGTCGGAACCAGCGCCTGGAAGAACACCACGAAGCTCTCGACGGCCTTGGCCGCCTCCGGTCGTGGACTGAGCCGACAGGCCTCGATGAGGCCGTCACAGCGCCGGTTGAGCAGAGGCGGGGGCAGCGCAAGAAAGGCGTCCTCGGTCAGCGTCTTGCCCTCGGGGCCGGTCCTGAACGCGTCCAGGGCCTCCTGGAGGTCCGGGTCGACAGTCAGGTCCTGCCCGGCCGAGGACACCGCCATCCCGGAATCGACGACGATCCCCTCGAGCTCGGAGAGGAACTCCGGGTCGAAGACGTCGCTCTTCCGCGCCCGGTCGCCGATCGTCGTCCTCCTTGGGGGGATTCCGAGGGCCCTCGCCCAACCGCCTGGACCCGCTCGGGGCAGTGTATTCCCCAATCCCCTCCCGGGCAATGATGCCGACCCCTGGCTGGCGTGCCGGCCCTCGTCACGCGTAAACTCCCCGCGGCTCCATGACTGCGCAGAGATTCCTCCGCCACGTCTCCCAGCTCCTGCCCGGCCTTCTCGCGCTCGCGCTGCTCGTCTTCATCCTGCGCTCGGCCGACCTGGGGCGGTCCCTGGCCCTGGTGAAGGCCCTCGGCTGGAAGATCCCCCTCCTGCTCATTCCCAATCTCGTCGCCACGCTGTCCGAGACCTTCGGGTGGTGGGTCGCCTTCAGCCGCCTCTGCGAGCGACCCCGCTTCCGCCCCCTCCTGGCGGTGCGAATGATGACCGACGCGGTGATGCTCGGGCTGCCCTCGGGGCCGGTCATATGCGAGTCGCTCCAGCCCTATCTGCTCAAGCGTCAGTGCG
>JAJDNV010000184.1 GCA_022340545.1 Acidobacteriota bacterium
ACCGCGAGCTCGTCGCGGGGAAAGAGGTCGAGGTTGAGGGTCCCCTCCCCCGGCGTTCCCGGCGCGGGCCGAAAGCCCGCGAGCGCCTCTGCCACCTCGCGGGACCGCACGGGACCGAGGTAGCCCTCCCCGGAGAGCGCCCTCGCGACCCAGACCTCGGGCTCGAAGGCGATCGGGTCCCGGCTCCCGATGAGGATCCCCTCGGACTCGTCCTGCACCACGTGGGGGAAGACGCTGCGGAACGTCCGCGCCGTCCGGGGCGTCGGGGCCCACGTGCACATGACGCCACCCGGATTGAGCCTCCGGGCCGCCGCCGCGAAGAACTCGCGCGAGTAGAGGTTGCCGCTCCCCGCGGTCTCGGGCCACGTCGCGTCGGTCTCGATGAGGTCGTACGTGTCGGGCTCGGCCTCCAGCGCCTTGCGGCCGTCCTCGAGCCGGATGTGCAGGCGGGGGTCTTCCAGGAGGTGCCGCATGTCGGGCATGTCCACGAAGCCGGCGAGACGCCACAGGATCCGCGGTTGGGGCCGGGAGATCTCGAAGACCGTCGCCGACGTCGTCTCCGGGCGGTAGGCGGCCGCCCACACGGTGTCACCCGAACCCAGCCCCACGACTGCAACCCGCCGCGGCGCGGGGTGGATCGAGGCCGGGGCCGCCCCCAGGAGGGTGTGTCCCTGACCGTAGGGCAGCCAGCTGTTTCCCTTACCGTTGACCGAGAGACGCCACTCCCCCTGGTCTGGCGTCAGCGCCACGACCCCCGTCCCGTCCTCCTCGAAGAAGACGAGGCCCACGTCCCCGGTGAGACCGTGCAGGCGACGCCAGAGCTGGTCGGGACCCGGCACGAGGACCGCCACGAGGGCCAGCCCGACGACCGGCACCGTGAAGTGACGGCCGTAGTAGCGCAACCCCACGAGGGCGAACACGACCCCGCAGCCGACCAGCAGCCGCAGGGTTCCGGTTGTTCCGAAAACGGCAAGGGAGAGCAGCCCCACCAGGAGGCTTCCCGCGGTGCACCCGGCGATGTTCGCCGCCTGCAGCGCGCCCACCCGGCGCCCGCTGGCCGCCGGATCGTCATGGACCGCTCGTTGGAGGATGGGAAACGAGAGTCCCATCAGCACGGTGGGCACGAAGAAGAGAACGAGGGGAAGCACGACGTACAGACGAGTGACGTACACGGGATCGGGGTCGTGGCCGAAGGGGAAGAACTCGTAGGCGGCCCAGTACTGCACATACCAGTCGACCAGGGGCAGCCGCGGCGACAGGGCCACGAGGGCGGTCACCGAAAGCGCGGACAGGGCGATGAGGGCACACTGCGCGAGCAGGAAGGCCCGCAGAGGCCGTCGGAGACGGGCCACGAAGGGCGCGGCGGCGAGGCTGCCGAGCGCGGAGCCGAAGAGGTACACCGCGAGGAGCGTGCCGAACGTGAAGGCCGTCGACTTGACCGCCACATCGAGAAGCCGGAACCAGACGATCTCGAGCGACAGCGCCACGAAGCCAGACAGCGCGTAGAGCGCGAGCCAGAGGCTCAGGGGCCGTCCGCCCGGGGCCTCGACCGGGATGGGGGCGGCGGACCCGGCCGGGCTCGGCGCCGTGCGGGGTGCGTCTCCCCGGCCGAGGGCGAGCGCGGCCAGGCCGACCAGGCCGTTCGTCCCCGCCGCGACGAGGACCGCGCCGGGGATGCCGGCCGCGGGAAGGAGCCACCATGGCGCGGCCAGGGCCCCCCCGGCGGCCCCGAGCATGTTGATGCCGTACAGCCACCCGATTCGACGGCCCGCCCCCTCGACGTCGGTCACGACCGCCCTCACGAGGAAGGGCAGCGACATCCCCATGAGGAGCGTCGGCGGCAGGAGCGCGGCCAGGTGCAGCAGGCCCGCCTGCCACGAGGAGCTGGGCAGGTGGACCGCCCAGGGATAGAGCCAGTCGTAGTAGATCCAGGGGCTGGCCGCCCCGAAGACGCCAATGGCCAGCTCGAGCAGGGCGAAGCCGCGCAGTGCGGCGGCCGTCCCCATCCGCGCGCTCAGCCGTCCCCCGGCCAGGCTCCCCAGGCCGAGGCCGGCCATGAAGGCGGCCACGATCATGGCCACGGAGTAGAGCCCGACCCCGCTCGCCAGGGCGAGCAGACGCTGCCAGGCGACCTGGTAGAGGAGGGCGGCGGCCCCGCTCAGCAGGAAGAGGAGGCCAGCCAGCGCGACCCGTGGTGTGTCGCGGATCACACGACCCGCTCGCGCGTGTCCGCGTTCATGAAGGGATCTCGATGGGCGACATGGCGACCCGACACGGTACGCTCCGCCGACGGCTGGGGTCAAGGCGGGCGGGGCACGGTAAGATGCCGCCCTGATGGCCGTGCACCCCAGCGCGATCGTCGACCCCGGCGCCGAGCTCGGGGCGGACGTCTCGATTGGCCCCGGCGCCGTCGTCGAGGACCACGTGGTGATCGGCGACCGGTGCGAGATCCGCGCCCATGCGACGGTCAAGAGATTCACGACGCTGGGCGCCGACAACTCCGTGCACGAGGGCGCGATCCTGGGCGGGGAGCCCCAGGACCTCGCCTTCACCGGGGCCGACAGCCAGCTCGTGATCGGCGACCGGAACCGCATCCGCGAAGGGGTCACGATCCACCGATCGGCCGCCGCCGGTGGAGTGACTGTCGTCGGCTCGGACTGCTTCCTGATGGCCTACGCCCACATCGCCCACGACGATCAGCTCGCCGATCACGTGATCCTGGCCAACAACGTCGCCCTCGCCGGCCACGTGGAGATCGGCGAACGTGCCTTCCTCTCCGGGGGCGTGGTGGTTCACCAGCACTGCCGCGTGGGACAGCTCGCCATGCTCGGGGGTCTCGCCAAGGTCGTCCAGGATTGCCTGCCCTTCGTCATCACGGACGGCCATCCCGCCCGGGCGCGCGGGCTGAACGTGGTGGGCCTGCGCCGGGCCGGCGTCGGAGCGCGCCAGCTGCGCACCCTCAAGGAGGCCCTTCGCCTGCTGCTGCGCGCCGGCCTCTCTCTCGAGGCCGCGCTCGAGCAGATGGCCGCGCTCGCCGACCCGCTGGTCGACGAGATGATCGCTTTCACGAGAGGGTCGAAGCGGGGCTTCGCCCACGCCCCGAGCTCATCCCGCCGCGAGCCTTGAGGGTCCGGGCCCTCCTTGTCAGGGGGAGCGGTCCCCGACTATGCTGAGATGACGGCGGCGCGCGTCGCCGACTCGCCTACATCTCAAAGGAGAACCGTCGTGGCCAAGCGCGTGTTTCTGTTCCTGGCAACCAACCTCGCGATCCTCGTGATGGTGTCCATCGTTCTCGCGGTCCTCGGCTCCCTCGGGTACCTCGACCGGGCCGGTGGCCAGGGGACCCTCCTCATCTACTGCGCGGTCTGGGGGTTCGGCGTGTCCTTCGCCTCGCTCCTGATGTCGCGGTGGATCGCCAAGCGAGCTACGGGGGTGCAGCTCATCGACGGGGCCAGCGGCAACGCCGACCTCGACTGGCTGTACAACACCGTGGGCAACCTGACCCGGCAGGCCAACCTCCCGATGCCGGAGGTGGGCGTCTACCGCTCCCCCGAGGTCAACGCCTTTGCCACCGGCCCCAGCAAGAAGCGGAGCCTCGTCGCGGTCTCTACCGGCCTCTTCGAGCAGATGAACCGCACCGAGGTCGAGGGTGTGCTCGCCCACGAGGTCTCCCACATCGCGAACGGCGACATGGTGACGATGACCCTCATCCAGGGCGTCGTGAACGCCTTCGTGTTCTACCTGTCGCACGTCGTTGCCGGCATCGTCCGCAACTTCCTCTCGGGAGACCGTGGTCGCGGTGGGGGCGGGGGTCTGGTCGTGTACTACGCGGTGTACTTCGCCGCCCAGATCCTCTTCGGCCTGATCGGCTCGATGATCACCGCCTGGTTCTCACGGGGACGCGAGTTCCGCGCGGATGCCGGCGCGGCGGGGCTGGCCGGCGCGGGCAGCATGATCGCCGCCCTGCGCCGCCTCCAGGCCAGCACCCAGCGAGTCGACACCCAGCATCGCGAGCTGGCGACCCTCAAGATCGCGGGGGGCCGGAGCCTCATGCAGCTCCTGGCCACGCACCCGCCCCTCGAGGCCCGCATCGCCGCCCTCGAGGGCAGGGGCGCGCGCTAGTGGTACGTCACCGAAGTCGTGTCCATGGGTTGCGCGTGGTGGCGCGCAGGCGGCCGGGGCCCCCGACGAGGACGCAGCTGCACTTCGAAGCTGACGCGCCCGCCGTCGGGGTGGCACGCCGAGCGCCCGGGGCTCCAGGAACACACACGACTTCGGTGACAGGACACTAGTCAGTCCGGCTCGCACAGGGCGGCGACCAGGGCGGCCCGGCGAGGCAGGTCCGCCACCAGGACATACTCGTCCCGCGCGTGCGCGCCTCCTCCGGTCGGGCCGAGCCCGTCCAGCGTCGCTATGCCGGCCGCGGAGGTGAGGTTGCCGTCCGACGTGCCTCCCACCCGCGCCGCCCCGAGATCGAGGCCGACGTCGGACGCGACACGGCGGGCGCGCTCGTAGAGTGCCTTGTTTGCCGGGGTGGGCTCGAGTGGCGGTCGTTCGGACCGGTTCTCGACCGAGACCTCGATCTTCGGGTTGACACAGCGGTAGCCCCGAATCGCCGCGCCCACCCGGGACATCTCGTGACGCGTCCAGGCCCGCACATCGATCGTCGTCACCGCGCGCTCCGGCACGACGTTCTCCGCCACGCCGGCGCGGGCAAGGGTCGGGGTGAGCGTCGTCTCCTTCGCCTCGTCGGCGAGGCCCTCGAGCCACAGCGTGAAGCGGGCCATCTCCGCCAGGGCGGAGGCCCCCCGCTCCGGCTCGAGCCCGGCGTGGGCGGAGCGGCCAGTGAAGCTCACGCAGAAGACAGCGCCGCCCTTGCGCGCCACCTTCGCCGCGCCGTCGAGCGAGGGCTCGAGGACCAGCACCTGGCGGTGGCGGCGGGCCACGCTCAGCAGGAGGTCGCGCGAGTGGGCGGAGCCGGTCTCCTCGTCGGGGACGAGGAGGAGCGAGACCGGAAACGGTCGTGTCTCCCGCACCATGGTGGTGAGCACCGCCATCCCCACCGCGACGCCCGCCTTCATGTCGAACACGCCGGGCCCGGAGGCCCGACCCCCGGCCAGGCTCCAGGGCATCGACGACACGGTGCCCTCCGGCCACACCGTGTCGAGGTGCCCGAGGATCAGCGTGCCCCCTTCCTGGAAGGCCACCGAGGCCAGGACGGCGTCGCCGGCGGGGGCACAGGGACGCAGCTCGGCGGGGACGCCCCGCTCGCGGAGGCGATCGTGAACCCACGCGGCGAGCTGCGACACGAGGTGCGGCTCTTCGGTCGGGCTCTCCCGCACGACGAGGTGCTCCAGCTCGGCACAGAGGCGGGGCAGATCCGACTCGAAGGCCGAGAGCCAGTTCCGCGACATCGGGGGACCATCTTAAGCCCTGTCCCCGCGGGGTCGTTGACGCGTGAATGAGGGCCCAATCGCTTTCAGGCCCTTTCCCCGCGCGGACCGCCTCCGCCCGTGGTAGCCTCGCGCTGTTCCTGGAGGCGGTGCGGTTCCGAGTCACCGGGTGAGGACAGGGCGCCCGCGAGCGTGCGGGTCCGGGAGGGGGACGATGCGAACGGACCGGCTGATTCTCGTGGCGACAGGCCTCGTGGCGATCGCGTTCCTGCCGGCCGGCGTCGTGCGGGCGCAGCGCACGGCCAAGCCCGTCCTCCACGGCCGTCACTGGGTGGCCATCACCGGGAAGCCGCTGGCCGCGACGGCGGGAGCCCTGACCTTCGAGCGCGGCGGCAACGCGGTCGACGCCGCCTGCGCGATGCTCGCCGCCACCTGCACGATGTGGGACACACTGGGCTGGGGCGGGGAGACCCAGGCGCTCGTCTACGACCCCCGTTCGGGCAAGGTCATCGCGATCAACGCCCTCGGCGTCGCTCCGAGCGGGGCCACGCCTGAGGTGTTCCGTGATGCGGGACTCCGCTATCCGCCCGCGTACGGCCCGCGGGCGGCGGTGACCCCGGGCACCCCGGGGGGGTTGATCACGATGCTGGCCGAGTACGGCCGCCTCAGCCTCGAGGAGGTGCTCGCACCATCGCTTCAGCTCGCGGACGGCTACCCGATCGAAGGGCAGCTCTCACGATCAATCCAGCAGCACCGGGCGCGTCTCGCGGGCTGGCCGTACTCGAAGAGCGTGTTCCTGGTGCATCCCGGCGAGGAGTGGGAGGCCCCGGTCGCCGGCGAGGTCTTCCGCCAGACCGACCTCGCCGCCACCCTGCGCAGGCTCGTCAGCGCCGAGCAGGAGGCGCTGCGCTCGGGGGCGAGCCGGCGCGAGGCGCTGCAGGCCGCCTACGACCGCTTCTACCGGGGCGACATCGCCACCGAGATCGTCCGCGCCACCCGTGAGCAGGGAGGTCTCATCACGAAGGAGGACCTCGATCGCTGGTCGGTGAAGATCGAGGAGCCCGTGAGCACTCGCTACCGGGACCTCGAGGTCTACAAGCTCACGGTCTGGACGCAGGGACCGGTCCTTCTGCAGGCCCTCAACATCCTCGAGAACGCGGACCTGCGGGCGATGGGCTACAACTCGGCCCGGTACATCCACACGCTCTACCAGGCCATGAACCTCGCTTTCGCCGATCGGGACTTCTACTACGGCGATCCCGCGTTCCCGCCGGAGGAGCCCGTGGCCGGCCTTCTGTCCAAAGACTACGCGCGTGCACGTTTCCGGCAGATCCGCGCGGAGGCCAACGACCCGGATGTCCGGCCCGGTGACCCCTACCCGTTCCAGGGAGGAGAGAACCCCTTCCGGGCCCTGCTCGACCGTTGGCGGACCGCCCCCGGAACCGAGACCGGGGTCCCCGCCCACGACCGCTCGGGGGACGTGATGCCGTACGACGAGGCCTTTCGTGCGGGGACGACCTCGGTGGTTGCGGCCGACGCCGAGGGGTGGGTCGTGTCCATGACGCCGAGCGGCGCCTGGGTCCCGGCGGTCGTCGCCGGGAGCACCGGGGTCGGCCTCAGCCAGCGCATGCAGAGCTTCGTCCTCGAGGAGGCCGAGAACCCCTACAACGTGGTCGCTCCCGGCAAGCGGCCGCGGGTGACGCTCACCCCGAGCCTCGCGCTGAAGGACGGCCGGCCCCACCTCGCCTTCGCCGTCCAGGGGGGCGACACGCAGGACCAGAACCTCCTCCAGTTCTTCCTGAACGTGGTCGAGTTCGGCATGAACGTTCAGGAGGCAGCGGAGGCCGCCAACATCACGAGCCACCAGATGCGGTCCTCCTTCGGGGAGCACGAGTCGCGCCCCGGACACCTGACGCTGACCGAATCGACCCCACCGTGGGTGCGCCGTGAGCTCATGGCCATGGGCTACGAGCTGGAGTTCGTCGCCATCAACTCCGGTCCGATCAACGCCATTCACTTCGACCGGGCTCACGGCACGATGTGGGGCGGATCGGCGATCCACGGCGAAGACTACGGCATCGCCTGGTAGGACCGGGGGGAACGCGAGTGGCCCACGTGAAGCTCAGCTCGAGCGAGGGATCGGCGGAGATCCTTCCGCTGGGCGGCGAGCGGCTGCTCATCGGACGCTCCCGCGACTGCGACCTGGTCCTCCCCGACGTGCTCCTCTCGCGACGGCACGCCGAGCTCTACCGGACCGCCCGGGGCTGGCTGGTCCGGGATCTCGGAAGCATGAACGGGACCCGGGTCAACGGGGAGCGGATCGAGAGCGAGCGCGTCCTGTTCGACGGTGACGTCGTCGCGGTGGCGGGTTGGCGCCTCGCCTACTTCGAGGCGGAGGCGGAGAAGGACGACGCCTTCCGAACCGATCACGAGGCCCGCATCCACGACATCACGTCGCTGGCCACGAAGTCCGGGCTCGACCTCGGCGACCTCACCCGACAGGGGCGTCTGCTCGGTGTCCTCACCCGGGCCGCCGGGGCAATCGTCACCTCGACCAGCGCGGACGGGCTGCTGGACACGCTTCTCACGCACCTGCTCGACGCGATCCCCGCGCAGCGGGCCGCGGTGGCGCTGCTCGAGAACGACCCGCCGGTTCCGATGGTGGTCGCCGCCCGTCCCGGCGAGGGGGCGGCACCGGCGACCATCGATCGGGGAGTGGCGCAGCGGGTCCTGGGCGGCCGGTCCGCGCTGCTCGCCCCTCGCGTGCCCGCCGAGGACGACACCGTCCGCGCGGTGATCTGTGCCCCGCTGTGGTTCACGGGCCCGGGGGAGGGGTCGGACCGCGTGGTCGGCCTGGTCTATCTCGATGCGCCGGCCGAGCCGACCCCCTTCGCGACCGAGCACCTCGGTCTGGTGAGCGCCGTGGTCAACCTCGCCGCGAGCCGCCTGGAGAGCGTGCGCCTGCGGCAAGAGACGGCGGAGAAGCGCCGGCTCGAGGAGGACCTCCGGGGGGCCGCCCGCATCCAGGCCAGCCTCCTGCCCGAAGAGGAGCCCTCGATCGAGGGGTGGGACATTGGAGGGTCCAGCCAGGTCTGCAGCGCGGTGGGCGCCGACTACTACGACTTCACCGTCGAGCGGGGAGAGCTGCTCCTCGCCATCGGCGACGTGGCCGGAAAGGGCCTGGCCGCGGCCCTCCTCATGGCCGCGCTGAGGGCAGCGGTCCGCGCCCTGTGGGCGGAGGAGGAGACCCTGCCCCGCCTCACGGAGAGGATCAACGAGAACCTGCTCCAGACCCTGCCCCCCAACCGTTACGCCACGCTCGTCCTCGCCCGGCTGCAGCCGGCGACCGGCGAGCTCCGCTACGTCAACGCCGGACACTCGGCGCCGGTCCTCGTGAGGGCCGACGGGCGGGCCGAGCGGCTCGAGCAGGGAGGCACGATCCTCGGCGCGCTTCCCGGCATCGCGTGGGAGGAGGGTCGGGCGACCCTGGCCCCCGGTGACACCCTGGTCGGCCTCTCCGACGGCGTCGTCGAGGCTCCGGGAGGGGGCCTGACCGCTGAGGGGGTGGCCGACGAGGTCGGGCGCACGGGTGGCAGAGGGGCCTCCGAGGTTCTGGCCGCCCTTCAGTCGGCGGCCGACGCGGCCCTCGACCGTCACCGGAACGACGACGATCACACCTTCGTCGTCCTGAGGCGCCTGTAGCCAAGAGCACTCAAAACCGCGCGGACACCGTCGCGACGATGCTCCGGCCGGGGGCCGCCACGGCGAGCTCGTCCGGGCTGCCCAGGTACTCCGTGTCGAAGACGTTTCCGGCGACCAGCCGCAGCTCGAGGCCCCGGGTCACCCGCCATACGCCCCCCAGGTCCAGGACGCCGAAGCCGGGGACCTCGCGCTCGACCGGACCCGGATCGTCGCGTCGGGCCCGGAAGAGCGCACGCGCCCAGACCACCCCAGCCTCGCCGAAGCCCCGGCGCACACTCAGCGTGAGGCCCTCTGCGGGAACGTCGGCGAGGGGTGCGCCGTCGTCGAGGGCCCGGCCCTCGGCGGCCTGCAGCGCCAGCTCCACCGCGAAGCCGCCGCCAAGGTCGCCCTGAAGCTCGAGCTCCACCCCCCGCAAGAGGGCCCGCCCCCGGTTGCGGAACAGGAAGTCGGGACCTTCCCGGTAACGCTCCGCCAGATCCCGGATCTCGTAGCGGTAGAGATAGAGGGCCGCGCGCACCCGCCCCGGGCGACGGATCGCCACGTCGTACTGCAGGCTTCTCTCCGGGTCGAGGTCGGGGTTCCCGGTGACAAAGCCCCGGCCGGTCACTCCCCGAAAGTACCGCTCGGAGAGCGTCGGGTCGCGGAAGCCACGGCTCACCTGCCCGGTGACGGTCACGCTGCCGACCGGTCCCCCGACGAGACCCAGCGCCCCGGAGAGGGAGTCATGGCGCGTGTCGCGGTCTCCGAAATATCCGCCGACATTCCGCGTGGTGACGCGGTCGAACCGCAGCCCGGCGGACAGCAGGAGACGCGGGAGAAGACGCCTCTCGAGGGTGAACCAGGCCCCGAGGTCGTGACGCGACGCGTCCTCGATCGCGACTCCCTGTTCGAGGATCGTCGGCCCGTCTCCGGCCTCATGCCTCTCCAGGGCCTCGAGCGCCTCCAGACCTACTCGCCCGTTCAAGTCGATCCCACCGCGAACGGCCGTCCTCCCCGCCGCGCCTGCGCCGGAGGCCCGAAGCCCGTAGTCCCGGGCACGAATGTCCGACGAACGGCGCTCCGAGGCGGCGTCGGCCTCCGCGACGCGGTCGGTGACCAGGCGGGACGAGCCGAGGAACCCGTCGACCCACCAGCGATTGAGGGCGCCGATGGGGTCGCCGTCGTAGCTCAGCGTGAGCCGATGCGAATCCTCGATGGGGTAGACGGTTCGGGCGAGGTCCCACTCGGACGACGGCTTGCCGAGGTCCCTTCCGAGGTCGCTCTGCCAGCCGGCGGCGAGCCGACCCGGTCCCACCTCGTGATGGGCCTGCGCCCGGAACCCGGAGTCACGGTAGGCCGAGCCCGGGATGGTCCCGGCCGGACTGCGGTAGTCGCCCGCCTCCCGGTGGCGACCCGCGACCAGGACACCGCCGTCCCCGAGTCCTCGTGCCACCTCGGCCATCACCGTTCCCTGGGGTACGCCGGCACCCAACGAGGCGTCCACCCGGCCGGTCCAGCCCCCCCCATGCGGCGCCTTGCGCGTCCGCGCGTGGATCACGCCGCCGAAGGCGTCCGCGCCCCAGGCCACGGAGCCGGGGCCTCGCGCGACCTCCACGGCCTCCAGCGTCGCCGGGTCCAGGAAGGTGGCGCTGGGGCCGGCGCGGCGCTCCGACGTCACCCGGGCGCCGTCGATGAGTAGCAGCGTCCGACCACGGGCCAGGCCCCGCAGCGAGGGCACCGCCGCCACGCCCTCCCCCACGTGTCCCGCCCCGGGGAGGCTGGAGATCGACTCCGTCAGGTTCGGGGGCCGGCGCTGGGTGATGTCCTCCTGGAGAACGAGGGTGGCCGCGTTCGCGGGCGGGGCCTCCGTGTGCGGGCTCGCCCCGGCCTCGACGGTCACGGTGTCCGTGGCCGCCAGCTGGACGGTGAGCACAACCGGCGAGCCGTCGGCGGGAAGCTCCTCGACGAGGATGGGGGCGGTGTTCACGTCGCCCGGGAGGACGACGAGGACCTGGAAGGGCACCTGGGGCTCGGGGACCCACGAGAAGCGACCGTCAGGCCCGGTGCGGGCCCCACCGGTCTGCCCCAGGAGGAGCACACGGGCGTCAACCGCGGGTCGGCCGTCCGGGAGGTACACGATGGCCTCGAAGGCCCCAGCGGGGGCGGCAAGGGCAAGCGCGACGATCGTGGCCAGCGCGAGTCCGGCGCAGGCTCTCC
>JAJDNV010000187.1 GCA_022340545.1 Acidobacteriota bacterium
GGGAAAGCCGCCGTCGCCTGGCAGTCGAGAGCCAGGACCTCGAGATCGTGCAGTGGCACGGGCATCGCGAAGCCACACCGAGTGCAACTCCCGCACCCTAGCAGGCCCTCGGTCCATCACGGGTCCGGGCCTCGGCGCCACGGCTCCGATGTCTCCCCGTGCTCGATCGGGAGGGTCACAGTCCTGTGGGAGAATCGTCCCGTGCACCAGTTCGACCTGACCGGACGGGCCGCCGTCGTGACCGGCGCCGCCGAGGGCTTCGGCCGCGCCATGACCGAACGCTTCCTCGCCTCGGGGGCCCGGGTCTCGATGTGGGACAACAACACCGAGCGCCTCCGGGCCACCGCGGGCGAGCTCGCCGGACAGGGGACCGTCCACACGGTGACCGTGGACGTGTCCCGGAACCCGGAGGTCGAGGAGGCCACCCGGGCGACGCGGGAGGCCTTCTCGCGGATCGACATCCTGGTGGCGAACGCCGGAATCGCCGGGCCGACCCTGACAACCTGGGAGTACCCGGTCGAGGAGTGGCAGAAGGTCATCGACGTCGACCTCACCGGCGTCTTCTACTGCTGCCGTGCGGTGGTTCCCACGATGATCGAGCAGAACTACGGACGCATCGTCACGATCGCGTCGGTCGCCGGCAAGGAGGGCAACCCCAACGCCTGCGCCTACAGCGCGGCCAAGGCCGGAGTCATCGCCCTCACCAAGTCACTCGGCAAGGAGCTGTCACAGCACGACATCGCCGTCAACTGCATCACCCCGGCCGCCGCGAAAACGCGCATCTTCGACCAGATCACGCAGGCTCACGTCGACTACATGCTGGCGAAGATCCCCCGCGGGCGCTTCCTCAGGATCGAGGAGCTCGCCTCGCTGGCCACGTGGCTCGTCTCCGAGGAGAACTCGTTCTCGACCGGGGCGATCTGGGACCTCAGCGGAGGGCGATCCGTCTACTGACCGGGCGGGGGCGGCGGCCCCGGCCGGCGGGGCGGTCTCACCTTCAGCAGCTCGTCCACCGGCCGCTTGCCCGCCCAGGCGATGGCGCGCAAGACCAGATCGCGGTTTTGCGGCTCCAGCAGCTTCGCCGTGTAGTGGCCCTGCATCCACACGAACGCCCGGTGCGGCTGCCCTCCGGGGATCGTCTTCTCGTAGACCCAGGCCTGGGGGACCACCTCCTCTCTCTCGGGTATCGGCGACTCCATGAGCGCGTGCATCTCCGGCGCCTGGCGCAGGAGGAAGAAGGCCTCGTCGTTCATCTCGAAGTCCTCGACACCGCGGGTGATCGGATGCTCGCGGTCGACGACGTGCAGCTTGAGGATGCCTCGGGACCAGTTCATCTCCCCGTGCTGCTTGGCAGCGCCAACGATCGTGGCAAACCAGGAGGCGTCGTCGGAGCACATCCCATCGTGCAGGACCACGATGCCCCCACCCCGCCGCAGGTACGCGTCGAGGGCCTCGCGCTCGGTGGGGCTGACCATGCCCCCGTCGCCCGCGTAGATGACCATGACGTCGGTGTTCGCCAGCCTCTCCGCCGAGGGGAAGTGGAGCGCGCCGTCGGCGGTGACGCCCCGCTCGAGCAGGATCTTGCTCCAGTCGGCGAGGAATGCGGGGTAGTCGTGCTGCCCGTTGTTCACGACGGGGAAGTTGTGCGTCTTGGGGCCAGATCGGAGAAAGACGCGCAGCGGCTCACCCTCGTCCTGCGCGGCGAGCGGCGCCACGAATGCGCATCCCAGCAGCGCGGCGGTCATCAATGAGAACGGCACTCGAAGCGTCATGATCCCTCCTGAGCTGGTCTCGTATATCACGGAACGCGGGGGAAGGGTCATCCCGAGGCCGACTGCCCCGGCCCTGACGTATACTGACGGCCTTCCGAACCCAGAGACGCCGGGCGGGAGCCCACGCCCTTCGCGCCGGCCAGAACGAACAAGGGAGGTTTCATGAGCGACTCGGCCGCCATGCGGCATGGCCGTCTGATTCTTGTTCCCGCTGTGATCACGCTCGCGGTGACGCTGCTGCGCCTGGCGGGCGAGCTGCTCGAGTGGTCGTCCGCTCTCTTCAACCGGAGCGCGGGAGGCGGGGGCGCGATCGTGGGGATCGTGTGGCTCGTTCCCATCTTCGGGATCTACTTCGCCCTCACCCTCGCCCGCGCCGGCGAGAGACCCGCGAAGCTGCTCCGCGCGCTGGGCCTGGTCCTCCTGGCTCTCGTGCTGATGCCGGTGGTGGGCGCGGTGGCCGCGGCGGCGGGGGTGGATCCCCTCGGCCTCGCGATGCTGGTGCTCTTCGCGGTGGCCGCAGTGGGCGCGGTGCTGCTGGCGCTCAGCGCCTGGCCGTCCCTGACTCGCGTGCTCGTCGCCTACGGTCTGGCCGCGCGCATCCCGGTGGCGATCATCATGCTGCTGGCGATCCTCGGGAACTGGGGCACCCACTACGACGCCCCACCACCAGGCTTCCCGGAGATGTCGCCCCTGGCCATGTGGTTCTGGACCGGCCTGATTCCCCAAATGCTGATCTGGATCGCCTTCACCGTCGTGGTCGGGGTGCTCTTCGGCCTCGTCGCGGTGGCGATCGTCCACCGCGGTCCGAAGGCGGAGGCGGCCTGACCGGCAAGGCGCCGGACAGACAGACGGCGAATCTGTAGACTGCCGCCCCGGCCGTCGCGGCCCTTCGCGCCTCGAGTCCGGCAAGAACAGGAGTAGGGAGTCTTGCGGCTTCGCGCCCGGTGGCTGGTCGTCGCGGGTGCCGTCCCGATCGCGGCCTACGCGATCTTCCTGGTGTCGCGTCCGTCTCTCGAGCGTCGGATACGCCTGCGGCTGGGACGCGAGGCCGCGGAGGCGGGTTTATCACTCACCGTCGGCGAGCTTCGCCTGACGCCGGGGCTTCGGCTCGAGCTGCGGGACGTCCTGCTCGAGCGCGCGGGGAGGCTGCAGATCGCGGCCCACACCCTGGACCTGCGGCCGCGGGTCTCCTTTCGGGGGCTCCTCGGCCGTGCGACGACAGTGTCGTTCGGGAAGCTCATCGTCCGTGTGCGACCGGGTGTCGAGCTGGACGTGGCACCTTCCCGGTGGGTGCTCGAGTCGCGGTCGGACGGTCAGCGTCTTTCGCGGCTCGCCGCCGGGGGGCAGCTGCAGATCGTGTCCGCGTGGTCATCGGGCCGAAGGCGGGTGAGCCTGCGGGCCGAGGGCGTTCAATTGAGCGATCTCGTGGACGTCCTGATCTTCGGCTGCCCGGCGTTCGACCCGGGGATCCTCGACGCCGAGGTCCAGGTCGAGGAGGGCCAGGGCGACACAATGGCCGCACTGTTCCGCGTGAGCCTTCGCGGTCTCGCCCTGGCTTCGCTCGCCAATCTCGGAGAGCCGCGCTGCCCGTCCGGATTCGGCGCGCCCGCCGACATCGTGCTGGAGGTTGAGGCCGCCGTTCACCCGCGCGCGGGGCGACTGCGTGCCGAGAGGCTGCGGGTGCGGTTGGGGGAGGCGGAAGCCTCCGGGCGGCTCGCGATCGCGAACGGCTGGTCCGACCCGACGATCGAGCTGGACCTCGAGGTCGAGCGCCTCGAGCTGGCGCGCCTGCTGGTGACGGCGGGGCTCGAGCCGCCAGCGGAGGATCTCGGCTCGGCGGCCCTGACCGTTCATCTGAGCGGGCGGCTCCGCGATCCGGCGAACCTCGTCGTCACGCAGCGGGTGGATTTCACGCCTCCGCCCCGTGTGCCGCCCTCCCTCGAGCGCCTTCGAGGCCCGTTCGTCCACTCCACGGAGGCGTTCGACGGCCGCCCGGTCGCGATCGAGGTGTCGCCCGATTCCCCGGACTTCGTGGCGCTCTCCGAGGTGCCACCACTCTTCCTCCGGGCGCTGTTGACCGCGGAGGACGCGGGCTTCTACAGCCATCCCGGCATCGATCTTCGCGAGCTCCCGTCGGCGATCGCGAAGAACCTCTCGCGGGGCGGCTTCGTCCGCGGAGCGTCGACGATCTCACAGCAGGTCGTGAAGAATCTCTTCCTTTCGAAGGAGAAGACCATCGGCCGCAAGCTGGAAGAGGTGTCCCTCGCGCTGCTGCTCGACGCGACGCTCGGCAAGTCGCGCCTGCTCGAGATCTACCTCAACATCGTCGAGTGGGGCCCCGGACTCTACGGCCTGCGGCCGGCGGCGCGGCACTACTTCGGTGTCGAGCCGCAGGCGCTCACGCCGAAGCAGATGGTCTTTCTCGTCTCCCTGCTTCCCGGGCCCGTGAAGTACCAGCATTCGTTCGAGGACGGCGTGCCGACACCCTACTTCGACGGGCTGATGGCGACACTGCTCGCCAAGCTCGCCGCGGCCTCCGCCCTGAGCGAGGCCGAGTACGTCGCGGCGCTGGCCGCACCCCTGGGGCTGCAGATCGCTTCCGAGCCGCCGGAGACGGGTTCCGCTCGGCTCGCAGAAACGCACTGAGCTCCAAACCGAAACCCGGGTCCTCGGACGACTGCGCCTCCCCCCGCTCCCCGAGGACGACCACGAGGTTGCGGTTTATGATCCCCGCGCAAGGGGAGGAACTGGACGATGCTCGCTCTTCTCGTGGATCCGGCCTTCTGGGTGGCGCTCTTCTCGGTGACCCTGGTGCAGATCGCCCTCGGTGCGGACAACCTCATCATCATCACCATCCTCGCGGCCAAGCTGCCGCTCGATCAGCAGAGGAAGGCGGTCCGCTGGGGTCTGATCCTGGCGATGGTGTTCCGGCTTGTCCTCCTCGCCCTCGTCAGCTGGGTGCTGCGTTTCGCGGATGCGCCCTTCCTCGACGTGGACCGCACGCTGCTCGGGATCCACCTCGAGGGGGCGTTGAGCGTCAAGGCCCTGGTGCTGATCGCTGGCGGAGTCTTCCTGATCTGGTCGGGCGTGAAGGAGCTGCGCCTCAAGATCAAGGGGGTCGAGCACGAGGTCGCCGACGCGACGAGCTTCGGCCGGGTCCTGACGACCATCGTCGGCCTGAACGTCCTGTTCTCGATCGATTCGATCCTGACGGTGGTCGGGATGACCGACGTCTACCTGGTCATGGCGGCGTCGGTGGTCTTCTCGGTCGCCCTGATGCTGGTGTTTGCCGACCCGATCGCGCGCTTCATGCGGGAGAACCCCGATTTCGAGATCCTCGGCCTCTTTGTCCTCCTGCTGATCGGCTTCGTGCTCTTCCTCGAGGGTGGGCACGTGGCCGACATGATGGTCAACGGCTCGGCATTCCCCTACATCCCGCAGTGGATCACGATCTTCATCCTGCTGCTGATGTTCTCGGTCGACTTCTACCAGAACTGGCTCGAGCGCAAGCGGGAGAAGGCGCCGGTGGAGCTGCGGCGACGGAAGAAGTAGACTGCGCGCGTGCGCCGCCAGTAGAGGGGTTTTCCGCGCGCTTCCGATCAAGAGGGGTGGATCAATGGGCAAGGACGTCTACAACCGCAGGCTCAGGGGCGGGATGGTTGGCGGAGGGCCGGGCGCGTTCATCGGCCCCGTGCATCGGATGGCCGCGACGATGGACGGCGAGGCCGAGTTCGTCGCCGGCTGCTTCTCGCGTGACGCCGCGAAGTCGAAGGAGGCGGGGGACGCACTGCACCTCGACCCGGCACGCGTCTACCGCAGCTACCGGGAGATGGCGGAGCAGGAGGCCAAGAAGCCCGCCGGAGAGAAGCTCGATTTCGTCTCGATCGTGGTCACGACCGCGTATCACTACGAGGTCGCTCGCTGCTTCGTCGAGCACGGCTTCAACGTCGTCTGCGACAAGCCGATGACCACCTCGCTCGAGGATGCCCACGCCCTCAGCGACCTGGTCGGCAAGGCGGGCACGGCCTTCGTGCTGACGCACAACTACACCGGCTACCCGATGGTGAAGGAGGCCCGCCACCGGGTCGCCACCGGCGAGCTCGGCCGTGTCAACAAGGTGGTGGTCGAGTACCCGCAGGGCTGGCTCTCCCAGCTCGTGGAGGGCGGGGCGAGCGAGATCAGCATGTGGCGCATGGACCCCGCGCAGGCCGGGCCCTCCAACTGCACCGGCGACATCGGCATCCACGCCGAGAACCTGTGCCGCTACGTCACCGGCCTCGAGATCGACGAGGTGTGCGCCGAGGCATCCTCCTTCATCCCCGACCACAAGCTCGACGACGACTCGATGATGCTGCTCCGCTTCAAGGGTGGCGCCAAGGGCATCCTCTACGCCTCGCAGATCTCCTCGGGCGAGGAGAACGGCCTCAACATCCGCGTCTACGGCACGAAGAAGGGGCTGCAGTGGTGGCAGGAGGAGCCGAACTACCTCGTCCTCAAGGACCCGGCCGGCTACCAGACCCGGCTGTCCCGGGGGAATCCCGACCTCGTGTGCGCGATCGCGAAGGAGTACATGCGTACGCCCTTCGGTCACCCCGAGGGCTTCATCGAGGCCTTCGCCAACGTCTATCGCGAGGGCTTCAAGACGATCCGCGCGCAGGTGGCCGGCGATCCCGACCCCGGGGCGGACCACCCGACGGTCCACGACGGCGTCGCCGGCCTCGCCTTCATCGCGACCGTCCTCGAGAGCTCGAAGTCCGACCGCAAGTGGACGAAGATGAAGTCGTAGGATCGGGGCCCAGCCCGGCGAGATAGCAGCCCGGAAGAGCTCCCCGAGGAGCTCCCGGTCCCCCCGGATCGAGCTACCGGCTCGTTCTCGCCTCGCGTCCGTAGAGGACGCGGGTGTTGACGATGCCGAGCTCGACGCGACGGTTCCTGGCCCGCGCCTCCTCGGAGGTTCCCGGCACCAGGGGGCGCGACTTGCCGTGGCCGGTGACGCTGAGGATCCCCTCTGGCACCCCGGCCTCCACGAGGTAGTCCCGCACCGCTTCGGCGCGGCGCTCGGAGAGCTTCTGGTTGTACTCCACGGTTCCGACGTCGTCGGTGTGCCCGTTCACCGAGACGGTGTAGTCGCTCGAGGTGAGGAGGATGCCGGCGATCCGGCTCAG
>JAJDNV010000189.1 GCA_022340545.1 Acidobacteriota bacterium
CAGGTCTCCGCGCGGCTGCCGGTCGCCGGGACCTCGATCACCCTGGGCTCGCTGTTCGGACGCTGGACGGTGGTGCCCTATCTCGACGACGCGACCGCTCCGTGCGGTCGGGCGCAGAGGTTCGTGATTCGCAAATGAGCCGTCCTCCGCGAGACGCGGAGATGTGACGCCGTAACAGGAGACACGAGATGAGACGAGCCTGCAGGCCCTCCCCTGCCTGGCTTCGCTGGGCGCTCCCGGTGTGCGCCGCAGTGCTGCTGGCCCCACGCCCCTCGTCCGGCCAGTGCGCGGGGCCCGAGTTCGGTTCCTTCGGGGGGCCGAACGTCTCGGGCGAGCCGTGGGGCGTGGTGACGGGCGACTTCTGGGGCGCGACCGGTGCTCCCGACGGTGCCCTGGACGTCGTCGTGGCGAAGAGGTCCGCGAACATGGTGACCCTGCTCCGGGGCGACGGCGCGGGTTCCTTCATGACCCCGATCGACCTTCCTGTGGGGACGGGTCCCACGGATGTGGTGGCCGCGGATTTCAACCGTGATGGCCTGCTCGACCTGGCGATTGTCGTGGACGCCCAGGCCCTCGCGCCGGTGAACCGGGTGCAGCTGCTGCCGGGAACGGGGAGCGGCTTCGGTCCGATCGCAGATCTGGACGTCGGCGATCTCCCGTCTCGTCTCACCACCGGTGATTTCAACCGCGACGGCAAGCCGGACCTCGTGGTCGTCAGCTGGTCCGCTGAGACCGTACAGGTCTACGAGGGCGACGGCATCCTGGGGTTCACCCTCCAGACCCCCCAACCCGTGATTCCCGCGGACATCCCGGTCGCGGCCGTGTCCGGCGACTTCAACCTGGACGGCCGGCCCGATCTGGCGGTGAGCATCGATGACCCCGGACTGGCCGGCAGGGTGTCGATCTACCTCGGAGACGGCACCGGCCACCTCGGGGACACCCCGAGCACGGAGAACCCGTTCGCGACGATCACGGTTGGAACGACGCCTCTGGACATCGGCGCCGGCGACGTCAACCGCGACGGCAAGCCGGATCTCGTCACCGCCGACCTCGCCTCGGTGGCGCTCAGCGTCCTAATCGGCGTCGGCAACGGGACGTTCACGCGGGAGCCGAGCTCGCCCGCGGTCGGGGCGGGCCCTGTCCGTGCAGTCCTCGAGGATTTCGACCGAGATGGTCTCTTGGACGTGGCCACGCTGAACCCACCCGGCAGCCCGCCCCACGTAACGGTCCTCCCTGGCTCCGCGGTGACCCCGTTCTTCGACGCGGGAAGTCCCACCACGCTGTTGCTGAGCCCCTCCTCGACCCACGAGGGCCTGGCCGCCGGCGATCTCGACGCCGACGGGCGACCAGACCTCGTGGCCACCGAGGGCACGGACGGCAACGTGGTCGTGGCCCTCAACACCGCGAGCCCGGACTGCCCGCGCACGTCGTTCCTCGACGCCCCGCGGGCCTTCCCGGGGGGCAACGGCGCGGTCTGGGCGGCCGTGGGCGACCTGAATGGGGACGGACTTGACGACCTGGTGATCGCGGCGTCCCTCGGAAACCGGCTCGAGGTGCTGCTGAATACCGGCAACGGATACGCGCCGGCGGCGGGTCTCTCCGTTGGGGGCGCGGCCCGCGGCGTCGCCGCCGCCGACTTCGACGTCGACGGGAACGTCGACGTCGTGGCCGCCGTGGGCGACGAGGTCCAGCTGTTTCTGGGCGCCGGCGACGGCACTCTCGCCCCGGGCACGGCGCGCCCCGCGGGCAGCATGACGTCGGCCGTGGTCGCGGGCGACTTCAACGGGGACGGGGCCCCCGACGTCGCGGCCACCGCCCAGCTCGCCTCCTTCTTGTACGTGTTCCTGGGCGACGGCGTCGGGGGCCTGACCGCCCTGGCCCCGATCGACCTGGGCAGCGGATCCCGGTCGCTTGATGCCGGCGACATCGACAACAACGGGACGCTCGACCTCGTCGTGGCCCGAGAGTCCACCGACGATGTCGTGGTTCTCAAGGGAGTCGGTGACGGCACGTTCACGCCCCACCCCGACTCGCCGCTGAGCGTCGGCGACGCCCCGTGGGGAGTCGCGCTCGGCCACCTGGACGGTGACTCCCTCCTCGACGTGGCGACCGCCGATCAGAACGCGTCCACCATCACCGTGTGGTTCCGATCCGCCCTGCCAGCCGCCGGCTTCGAGAACCCGGTGACGCTGGGCACGCCCGACCGACCGTTCTCAGTTGCCGCCCTCGACGTGACCGACGATGGGAACGGGGACGTGGCCGCTGTCATCGCCGACAACGCGCTGGTTCTCTTCTCGGGAAACGGCAACCGAACATTCAACACCCTGGTCCCACACCCTGTTCGCCGGCGGCCCTCGTCCATTGCCGCGGTAGATGCCGACGCCGACGGGCGGCCCGACCTCGCCGTCCCCTGCAAGGACGCCGACAGCGTCGTCGTGCTCCTGGCCCGCCCGCCGGTCCTGGCCCGGGCCCCCGTGGTGTCGGTGGGCAGCGCCCCGACGGGGGTGGTGAGCGCCGACTTCGACGCCAACGGCACCCTCGACCTGGCGGTCGTCAACTCGGCCGACAACGAGGTGACCGTCCTCGACAACGACGGCTCGGGGGGCTTCACCCCCCGGCCGACGTCCCCGGTGTCGGTGGGGGTGGGGGCAATGAGCCCCAAATCCATCGTCGTCGCCGACTTTGACCGCGACGGCGTGCTCGACCTGGCGACGAGCAATAGCGCCTCGGACAACGTGTCGATCCTCTTCGGCGCTCTCACCCCCGTACCCACCTTCGCCGCTGGCGTCACCACCGCCGCCGGCTTGACCCCCGACGATCTGGTGGTGAGCGATTTCGACCGTGATGGCGACCCGGATCTCGCGGTCTGCAACTCCGTGAGCTCCGGTACGGTCACGTTCCTCAGCAACGACGGTGCCGGTGTCTTCGCCAGCCAGGGCACCGTCGACGTCGGAGACTCGCCCACGTCGATCTTCGCGGCAGATTTCGACGGGAACGGATGGCCCGACATCGCGGTGGCCAACGACAACTCGGCCGACCTGACCGTTCGCTACAACGACGGCACGTGGTCGTTTGCTTCGTTCCAGACCCTTCTCTTGACCGGTGGGGACACCAGCCCGGTCTCCGTCACCGGGGGCGACTTCGACGGGGACGGCGATGTGGATCTGGCCACGGTGGCGTTCGGCTCGAGCATGCTGAGCGTCTACGAGAACACTGGGTCGTCGTTCGCGACGACTCCGACCCGCTTCGACGCCGCCGACCAGCCCCTCTTCGTGACCGCCGCCGATCTGAACCGCGACGGAGCGCCCGATCTCGCGGCCGCCGCGGACGGCATGAAGGTCCTGCCCGCACAGGGGGGAGTCCTGGACTTCTTCCCCTCCGAGGACGTGATCGCCGGCCGTCAGCCGGTGGAGCTGGCCGTCGGGGACTTCAACCGGGACGGGGTGCCCGACGTGGCGGTGGTGAACCAGGTCTCGGACGACGTCTCGATCCTGCTCAGCTCGGCCTGCCAGGCGCGGCGGCTCGTGCTGAGCGTGTCCCCCCCCGCACCCCCGGCCTGCGGGCTCGGGTCTCCGTACCCGGTGCCGGCCACCGTCCAGGTCCAGGACGACGGGGGAAACCTGGCGCTCTGCGCGACCGGGGCCGTCACGGGGTCGGTCGTCCCGGGCACCGGGGGGGGTGGGGTCTACTCGGGCCTCCCCAACCCCGTCCCGGTGAGCGGGGGCGAGGCGTTGTTCAACAACCACGACATCACCCTGGCCGGCCTCCGCTACCGGCTTCAGTTCGACCTTCCCGGAGTGTTCAAGGTCGTCAGCCGGAGCTTCACACTCGAGCCATCCATCACCGTCACCGGGCCACCTTCCGTGTGTTCCATGGCGACATACACCGCAGAGCCGTTGGTGCCGCCCTTCGACTCGTACGAATGGACCCTCGACGTGAACCCGCCCCCCCACGGCTTCGGACCGACGACCACGGTTGACCTGGCCGATGGACTCGGGCCCCACACCCTTTGGGTCGACGCGCGGATGGACGGGTGTGTGGCAACGGACACAACGAGCATCTACGTCGGGGACCTCACGTCGGTGAACATCAGCACCCCCGGGGCGACCACCGTCTGCGTGGACTGTCTCGGGGGGACCGTGACCGCCGCGCACACCGGGGGTGGCACCCCTTACACCCATCAGTGGGGCTACCGAACGACGTCTGGGAGCCCGACGATCTTCGACATCCTGGGTCAGACGGCCGACACCTACGTCATCAACGGCCTCGACTTCCCGGGAGTCGGAACGTACTACCTCGTCGAGACGACCCGCTCCGCCTGCGGAACCGACGTCGTCTCGACCACCGAGATTCCTGTGACCATCACCGCCTCCGTCCCGAGCGGCGAGGTCGACTCTCTCGGCGCCACCTCGCGGGGCCCGGGCGGAGTCGGCGAGAATGTTCTTCAATGGAAGAACACCGTCGGCA
>JAJDNV010000195.1 GCA_022340545.1 Acidobacteriota bacterium
TTCCGTAGGCCACGGCGGCGTCGTCCGGGCGCTTGTTGAACTGGTAGGCGCGTCCGAGGAGGGCCCAGGCGTCGGCGTTGCCGGGCATGCCCTTGATGGCTTTCTCGAGGAACCCGAGGGCGGCGACGTAGTCGTCCTGGCGGGCCGCCTCGACTCCCAGGAGGTACTGGATCTCGGGGGCCGAGGGCATGTCGGCCGCAGCCTTCTTGGCGAGATCGATGGCGGCGTCGCGGTTGCCGCGGGCGATCTCCGCCTTGATGAGGGCCAGCACGGCGGGCGCGTAGCCGGGATCGGTGTCCAGCGCGCGGCGGTAGGCGGAGGCCGCCTGGTCGCCCTGGCCGTTGGCTTCGAAGACCTGCCCGACGATCGTCTGCACGATCGGATTCTGCGGATCGAGGAATGCGCCCTGCTGGGCCTGAGCGATGGCGTTACCCCAGTTGTTCAGGTTCTCGGCGAGGAGAGCGCCGCCGAGTATGGCGAAGCCCTCGCCGAAGCTCTCATCCAGCTCGGTCGCCTTGCGGGCGGCCGCGACCGCTTCGGCGGGACGGCCGAGCGCGATCAGAACCCGTGCAAGGCGCGAGTGGGCGAGCGCGGAGTCGGGGGCGAGCTGGACCGCCTTCTTCAGGGCCTCCTCGGCGTCGGCGTTGCGGCCGAGCGTGAAGAGGGCCTCACCCCGGGCCAGCTGGGCCATCGCGTTGGACGCGTCGAGCCCGACCGCCTTGTCGGCGGTCTCGAGCGCCCCCGGACCGTCCTGGCTGCGCACCTGGGCGCGGGCCCGAGCGGCGAGGGTGGTCGCCGTCTCCCGGGCGTCCACTGCGATGTTGGCGAGGGCCAGAGCGTCGCTGGCCTTTCCCGTACGCAGGGTGAAGTTCGCGAGGAGAGCCGTCGCATCAGGCCGGTAGGCGGGGGTGGCCGTCTGCTGGGCCTGCTTGTAGGCCTCGCCGGCCTCGTCGAGCCTGCCGAGTCGTTCTTCGAGCTTTCCGAGCTCCACCCAGGCCGGCGCTCCGCCGTCCTCGGTGGCCTTGGTCAGCTCCTTCACCGCCTCGTCGGGCTTCCCATCCTCCAGCTTCTCGTAGGCCTTCTTGACGGCCTTTTCGAGGTCCGACTGCGCCCACACGGGTGTCACAACGAGACCCAGGATGAGCAGCGCGATTGGCATCTTCTTCATAGCGAACTCCGTCGACTGGTATGAGGGCCACGACGAAACGAGCGGCGGGCATTATAGCCTCGTGCCGGCCCTCTTTGAGGGTAGACATCCCCTCGTGGGCGTCAAAAAGCCGCCATCAGCCCTATCCTACCGCCAAAACGAGAACGTTTCCGAAGGCCGCACCGCCACGGAGCTCGAGGGTGCGGTCCCGCCGGAGAGCTCCGGGGGGCGTCTCCTCCTCCGCCGATCCCCGCCCCGGGCCATCATCTCCTCGTGCGAAAAAAAAGCGGCCCAGGGCCCGGCAAACACCGAAAAATCGGATGGGTGTCTGGGTTCGGGACAAGAGGCCTGGAGGGGCGATGATTACAACTCACTTTGATTCAATATTTTATCGGGCCTACGACCTCAGGTCGGCAGGCCGGTACGGAACTTGCTCGGTATGAGGCAGGACTGTTCCATTTGGCTATGTGCTGCTTTCCTGAAGGCTCATCCAACCTATACATGAATCCCGTCTAAGAACCCTACCCCCCCAACGAGGGGATCATCCTCCTGGTCGTTCCCGGGGCGCCGCAAGGCGCCCCGGACCTTTTTCGGGGTTGGATGCGGCGAGACTCTCCGCCTCCTCGATCGCCCGCCGAGCGCTCACCACGCCCCAGCCCTGCCGATCGACATCCACGTGGGGCAGGCGCTGCGCGGTGCGGATCAGGAGACGCTTCAGAGGACCGGGCCCGAGCCCGGGATGGACCTCGAGTAGCTGTGCGGCCAGGGACGAGACGATGGGCGCCGCGAAGCTCGTCCCGTCGACGTGCTTGTAGGCCCCGGAGATCACGTTGTTGTCCCGGATCTTGGCCGCCACGAGCTGGCGCACGAGGGGCGCCTCGAGGTGGGCGGCCGCGTCCAGGTCGGCGTCGATGCCCGCCATCGCCTCCAGGGCGCCGTGGAGCTCCGCGTCGGGCGCGGCGGCGAGGCGGGCGTAGAGGGTGGCCTGCTCCGAGGTCGGGGTCCCGGGCAGGATCGGTGCGGCCACGAAGATCCCGGGGGCGATCACCTCCGGCTTCTGCAGACCATCCACGGTCGGGCCGTAGCTCGAGTGGTACATGTCGTGGCCCTCGCGCATCAGGTGGTTCTTGTCGTCGAGGCCGCCGACGGTGAGCACCGAGGGCGCGGAGGCGGGCGGGATCACCGGGTGTCCCTTCTGGTGCCCGGCGTTGCCGGCCCCGGCCACGACGAGGAGCCCGGCCCGGGTGGCGGCCTCGGCGGCCTGGGACAGCCCGTCGGTGAGGTAGCTCGCCTCGTAGTCGCCGCCGCAGGAGATGTTGACGATGCGGATTCCGTAGCGCCGCCGGTGACGGACAACCCACTCGATGCCGCGTCGGATGTCGTCGTGGCGGATCCGCCGTGCGCTGCCCACCTTCACGAGGACGAGGTTCGCCTCGGAGGCGAGCCCCCGGTAGAGCCCCGCGGACAGCCTGCCGTTCCCGCAGGCCACGACCGAGGTCATCATCCCGTGCCAGCTGGACTCGTCGGCGCGATCGAGATGGCGTCGCCGTGCCCCCGGGCGGGTGATGTCCATGTAGCGCAGGATGCGGTCGTGGGGCTGGACCAGGTCGGGGTGGGCGAAGAAGCCGGAGTCGAGGAAGGCAATGGTGACGCCGCGTCCCGTGTGGCTCTCGAGGGCACCCAGCCGGATCGGCGTCGGCAGGATCGGCACGCCCCCCCGCGCAAACCCCGGGTGATGGGCGCGGGCCTCGGCGTAGGCAGCGGCGAAGGAGTCGGCACACCGCGAGCACAGTCCGGCCTCGGGCCGCCACCAGGGGTTGTTGGCGAGCACGAGGAGAAGGAGCTCCTTGTCCAGGTGCGGTGCCGGTGGCGCCCCGCTCGCACCGAGGTCGGACTGACAGAACGGGCACTCGCGTGGGTTCATGAACCGCCGAGTATACATTCCGAGTCGCCGATCGGGACGAGCGACTCGGAGTGGTCCGTTGCTACCGGGGGTTCCCTCAACAAGCCCCACTCCGCTTGAGAGAACGAAAAAAGGGGGTCGCACCGGCAACCGAGCCGCCGATCGCCCCACCGAGCGTCCGCGACCGGGCTGGAGCTCCCTCCAACTCCATCCCGGCCCGGTCGTCCCGGCGGCGTCGGTCGAGCCCACCGGCTCGCGACCCCCGCCCCGTCCATAGCAACCCCGATGCCGGGTTCTCGAGGTCGTGTTTTCAGGGGCTTATGTCGCGGGCGACCACCCGGGCCGGTATCCGGTCGGCGGCGTGTCTGCTTTCGGGTCAGGCGCCGGCACGCCGATCACGACCCCTTAGCGGGGTCGGGGAGCGCGGTCTCGGGCTTGATGAAGGTGTGGGCCCCGGCCCCCTTGTGGATGGTCTCCACCGTCTCCACCCCGACCTGCGAGGCGGCCAGGACCGACTCGCGCAGCGCGTTCGTGCGCGACACCGTGGAGTTGTCGCAGCAGAGCGACACCGGCACCCCGGCCTCGAGGAAGGCGACGAGGGGGTGGGTCTCGCCTCGCCCGACCGCCCCGGTGTGGTAGTTGCTCGAGAGACAAACCTCCACCGTGATGCCGTCGCGGGCGAGCCGGCGGAGAAGCTCGGGCTCTCGAGCGGCGGAGCACCCGTGCCCGACCCGGTCGACGCCCAGCTCGTCCACCGCCTGCCACACGTACTCGACGGGCGCATCCTCGCCGGCGTGGGCGGTGAGGCCGAGACGGCCCAGGCGCGCGATCTCGTAGGCGCTGCGGAAGAGCCGCGGCGGGTTGCCTCTTTCCGGGCCGGCGATGTCGAAGCCCACGACCCCGGTCCGCTCGTGCAGATGCTGGGCCTCGGCCAGGGCCTGTCGGGCGAGGATCTTCGCGATGTGGGGCCCGTGCTGCCGCATGGCGATCACGATCAAGCCCAGCTTCATCTCCGGGCTGCTCTTCAGCGCGTGGTTCATCCCCGACAGCGCGGCCCGGATCGACTGGCGAGGGGTGAGCCCGGCGTAGGTGTGGATGAGGGGCGCGTAGCGCAGCTCCAGCGTGTGGACGCCGGCGCCGGCCGCGGCCTCGCAGATCGCCTCGACGGCCCGCGAGATGTTCTCGTAGAACTGCGTGACCCACAGGGGGTAGTGCATCTTGTCGAGGTAGGCGAGCAGGGTCCCCTCCTCGCCCGCCTGGATCTCCAGGAAGCGGCGCATCTCGTCGAGGCTGGACGCGGGGTGGAGCCGGTAGTGGCGCATCAGGTCCCAGGTCACCTCGGCGGGGATCGATCCGTCGACGTGCTGGTGCAGCTCGACCTTGGGGAGGGCGTGCAGGCGGGCCTCCGTCTCGGGGTCCAGGGGCCCGGCGGTGGGGATCGGCGTCTCGGAGCTCATCGCTGGCACGGTAGCACGATGCCGCAGCGAAACGGTCACACCCGAGGGCTTTTCCCGTCGCGCCGAAAATGGCACTATTGGCCCCCGTTCGGTGAATCCGTGAGCTCCCTCCCCGCCGCCTTCCCTCGCTGGCTCCAGGCCCGCTGCCCGGACATCCCCCTGGCCAGTGCCCTGGCGGCGCTCGATCTCGCGGCCGACGGTGCCACCCCGCCCTTCATCGCCCGGTACCGCCGGGAGCGCACCGACAACCTCGACGAGGCCGCGGTCCGACGGACGATCGAGGCCCGGGAACAGTGGGAGCGCCTCCTCGGCCGGCAGGCCATCATCCTCGAGTCGATCGAGCGGCACGCGACCGTCACCCCGGAGCTGAGAGAGAGGATCCTCGCGACCTTCGACGCCGACGTACTCGAGGACCTCTACCTGCCATTCAAGCAGAAGAAGAAGAGCCGGACCGACGCCGCGCGGCTGGCCGGGCTCCAGCTCCTCGCCGACTGGATCTGGAACTGTGGTCACGGAACCGAGACCCCCCAGGAGGGCCAGACGCTCGAGCTGTGGGCTTTCACCTTCCGCGCCCCGGACAAGGGCGTGCCCGACGCCAAGACCGCCGTCGAGGGGGCGCGCGAGATCCTCGTCGAGCGGCTGGCCGAAGACGCCGACCTCAGGGCCATCGCCCGCCGGGCTTACGCGGAGAAGGGCTGGCTCCGGGCCACGAAGACGGAGAAGGGAAAGGCGGGCAGCCGGTTCGAGGCGTACTTCGACGCCCACGAGGCGGTGTCGTCCCTCAAGGAGGCGGCAGGTGCGTCTCGCTACCTCGCGATGCGGCGTGGTCAATCCGAGGGCGAGCTCCTGCTCTCGGTCGGCGGCCCCCCCGACGACCCCGGGTTCGAAGCGGACCTGATCGCGGCATTCGAGTCGGCGGCGGTCACCGTACCCGACTCCCCGGGGGACGAGGTCCTCCGGCAGGCGGCCCGCATCGCGTTCAAGGGGCTCGTCCGCAACGCGATGGAGAACGAGATCCATCGGGTCCTCAAGGGGTCGGCGGACGCCGCCGTCGCCCGAGCCCACGCGGACACCGTGCGACGCCTCCTGCTCGAGGCGCCCCTCGGGGCGAAGCCCGTCCTCGGGGTCGATCCCGGTGTCCGCTCCGGCGGCCGGTTCGCCGTCGTCGACGCCGCCGGCGCGTGCGTCGCGAGCGGGCCCCTGCCGCGCAAGACCGACGAGGAGAAGGCAAAGGCGCGGGAGACGGTGATCGCCCAGGTGCGCGAGCACAAGGTCGAAGCGGTTGCTGTGGGCAGCGGCGGCGGCGGGCGCGAGGCGGAGATCGCCCTCCGCTCCGCGTTGCGCGAGGCCGGGCTCGACGTGCTGGTCGCCCTCGTGAACGAGACGGGCGCGACCGTGTACGGGACGGGCGAGGCCGGGCGGACCGAGCTTCCGGAGATCGACCCCGGCGCCCGGGGGGCGGCCTTCATCGCCCGGCGGCTGCAGGACCCGTTGCGGGAGCTCGTGAAGATCGAACCCCGGAGCATCGCCGGGCGGCAGCACACCCACGACGTGGCCCCCGCGGTGCTCCTGCGCATGCTCGACGTGACCGTGCAGGGCTGTGTCCACGAGGTGGGCGTCGACGTGAACACCGCCCCGCTCCCTTTGCTGGCCCGCGTCTCCGGCATCGGCCCGACCCTCGCCGCGGCCATCGTGGAGCACCGCGAGGCGAAGGGGCGGTTCCGGTCGAAGCGTCAGCTGCTCGAGGTGCCGCCGCTCGATGCCAAGGCCTTCGAGCAGGCCGCCGGCTTCCTGCGCATCACCGACGGCGAGCACCCGCTCGACGCGACCGCCATCCACCCCGAGCGCTACCGGGCCCTCGAGTCGTTCGCCGAGCGACACGGGAAGGCGGTGGCCGACCTCCTCGGCCCCGGGGCCACGCTGGTGCGGGAAGCGACGGAGCTCGAGGCCGAGCTCGGGCGCTTCACCCGCGACGACATCGTGCGCGAGCTCGAGACGCCGGGCCGTGACCCGCGCGGACCCTTCACGCCCTTCTCGTTCCGGGAGGACGTGCAGAACCTGGAGGATCTCAAGCCGGGGATGGTGTGTCCCGGGATCGTCAGCAACGTGACGGCGTTCGGGGCGTTCGTCGACCTCGGCCTTTCCCACGACGGTCTCGTGCACGTCTCGCAGCTGGGCCGGAAGGCGGGGAAGGATCCGCGGGAGGCAATCCGCCCCGGTGACCGGGTTCAGGCTCGGGTGCTGAAGGTGGATCTGGAGAAGCGCCAGATCTCGCTCACGCTGAGGCCCCCCGCGCCGGAGCGACGCACCCTGACCCCCCGCGTCGCCCCCCGTCCCGGGGGGCGTCCGAAAGAGACCTCGCCCGGACCCGACCGGCGCCCTCCGCGGGCCAAGCCCGGCGGAGACGGCCGGCGGCCCGCACGAGCGAAGCCCGGCGGAGACGGTCGGCGGCCCTCGTCCCCCGCGCGCTCGGGGCGCCGGCCCGAGGGCAAGCCTGCCCGTGAGCGGCGACCCGCGTTCAACAACCCCTTCGCCGTCCTCGCCGACCTGAAGCTGCCCAAGCGCGGCAAGTCCTGAC
>JAJDNV010000198.1 GCA_022340545.1 Acidobacteriota bacterium
AGGCTCGAGTACAAGACGCAGGTCTTCGTGAACCACGAGGGCGACAACTACCGCACGCGACTCACCCACAGCCTGGAGGGGGCCCAGATCGGGCGGACGGTGGCGCGGGTCCTCGGCCTCAACGAGGAGCTGACCGAGTGCCTGATCCTCGGTCACGACCTGGGACACACCCCGTTCGGGCACTCCGGCGAGCGGGTGATGGACGAGGTGATGCGCGAGCACGGGGGCTTCGAACACAACCGCCAGACGCTGCGCATCCTCGAGGTGCTGGAGCGCCGCTATCCGGCGTTCCCGGGGCTGAACCTCACCTGGGAGGTCCGCGAGGGGATCAGCAAACACCGGCCGGACAGCGACGGCACCGCCCCCGAGGAGTACGAGCCCGGGCAGCCGCCCACGCTCGAGGCCCAGCTCGTCGACTTCGTGGACGAGATCGCCTACAACAACCACGACGTCGACGACGGCCTCACCTCCGGGATGTTCAGCGTCGACAAGATCCGGGGGGTGACCCTCTTCCGGGAAGGTCACGACGAGGCCCTGGCCCAGGGCCTCGAGGACCGCCGCATGATCCGCCACCACGTGGTGCGGCGGATCATCGATCGCTGCACGGGTGACCTGATCGAGACGACCCTGCGCACCATCGAGGAGGCGAAGGTGACGTCGGTCGCAGACGTTCGCGCAGCAGGCCGGCGCCTCGTGGGCTACTCGCCGGAGATGCTCGAGCAGGTCCGCGAGCTCAAGGAGTTTCTTCTCCGGGAGATGTACCGCCACTACCGCGTCGTGCGGATGGGTGACAAGGCCGGGCGCATCCTGCGCGACCTCTTCGAGTCGCTGGTGCGCGAGCCCCGACAGCTCCCGCCCCGCTTCCAGCAGCAGATCGAAGAGGACGGCGTCCACCGGGTGGTCTGCGACTACATCGCCGGGATGACCGACCGCTTCGCGCTGCAGGAGCACCGGAAGCTCTTCAACCCGGACGTGCGCGTCTGAACCGGGTCCCCGGATGACCGCGACCCACGTCCTGCTCCTCATCTACGCCGGCCTGCTCGTGGGGGCCGGTCTGTGGGTGAGCCGGCGGGTCCGGGTCTCGGGTGACTTCTTCGTGGCCGGTCGGGCGCTGCCCGGCGCGATGGTCTTCGTCACCCTGCTCGCGGCGAACATCGGGGCGGGCTCGACCGTGGGGGCGGCGGGACTCGGCTACCGGCACGGCCTGTCCGCGTGGTGGTGGTCGGGGTCGGCGGCGATCGGGTGTCTCGTGCTCGGGCTCGTGGTCGCTCCCCGCATGCACCGTCTGGCCAAGGAGCACGGCTTCTTCACCGTGGGCGACTTCCTGGAGTGGCGCTTCGACCGCTCGGTTCGGGTGCTCATCGCGACGATCCTGTGGCTGGGCACGGCGGCGCTCCTCTCCGGCCAGCTCATCGCCATGGCCTGGGCCTTCGAGGTGATCGCGGGGCTGCCGCGGCTGTGGGGCGCTCTGCTCTCGGGTCTGATCCTGACGGCGTATTTCAGTGGCGGGGGCCTCATGGCCTCGGCCTGGGTGAACCTCCTCCAGCTGGCCACGCTGCTCACGGGCTTTCTCCTGGCGGTCCCGTTTGCGTGGTCGGCGGGCGGGGGCTGGGCGGGGCTGCAGGCGGCGGCCGGGACGGACGCCGCCGCGCGCTACGGGGGCCTGGACGGGATGGGGATGGCCGGCATCCTCGGGCTGGTCGTCGTCTTCGTTCCGTCGTTCATCGTGTCGCCGGGTCTCATCCAGAAGACGTTCGGAGCCCGGACTGCAAGGGCGGCCTCCCGAGCGGCGCTCGGCAACGCCGCCGCACTGGCCCTGTTCGCCTTCGTTCCCGCGATCCTGGGGATGGCGGTGCGTTCGGTGGATCCGGGTCTGTCGAACGCCGAGCTGGCGCTGCCGCGCCTGACCATAGACGTGCTGCCGCCGTGGCTGGGCGGGCTCGGTCTCGCCGCCCTGTTCGCGGCGGAGCTCTCCTCGGCCGACGCCATCCTCTTCATGCTGTCGACGTCGCTCAGCCGCGATCTCTACCAGGCGGTGCTCCGCCCCGGGGCCACGGACGCGGAGCTGCTCCGGGTGGGGCGGGCGGCGGCGGTGGCGGGAGGGGCGCTGGCTCTCGTGCTCGCGATGATCCTGCCATCGGTGGTGGTGGCGCTGAAGCTCTTCTACGGGATCATGACCGCGGCGCTCTTCGTCCCCCTCCTTGTGGGTCTCTTCTCGACTCGCCCCGGGGCGCGCCACGCCCGGACGGCGATCGTGCTGTCGGTCGCCGCGACGGGCCTGGGCCTCGTCGCGCTCGCCGGTCGGCCCGTGGGGGGCTGGCTTCCGTCGGTGATGGGCATCTCGCTGGGGCTGGCCGTGTTCGCCTCGGCCTGGTTGGGACCCGGCAGGAGAGGCTGAGGTACGATCCGCGCAGATGAGCACACTCGACCGGCGGGAGTTCTCGCTGGCCCTGGCGGCGGGGCTGTCCGCGGCCTGGCCGGCCGTGGCGCGATCGACCTCGGAGGAGGCGCGGATGGGAAAGGAGTCCGGAGCGGGGGGGCTGACGGACGTCGCGGGGGTGCGCGTCGGGCACTTCACCGACGAGCGCCGGCCGACCGGTTGCACCGTGATCCTGACCGAAGGGGGAGCCGTTTGCGGGGTGGACGTGCGGGGAGGAGCCCCGGGGACCCGCGAGACGGATCTTCTCGACCCCGTGAACCTGGTCCAGGAGGTTCAAGCCGTGGTTCTGTCGGGCGGCAGCGCGTTCGGCCTCGAGTCGGCGACGGGCGTGATGCGTTTTCTGGAAGAACGGGGCGTCGGGTTTCCGGTCGGGGTGGGGAAGGTCCCGATCGTTCCCGCCGCGATCCTCTTCGATCTGGGGCTCGGCGACCGGCGGATCCGCCCGGATGCGAAGGCTGGCTACGAGGCGGCGCGGGCGGCCTCGGAGGGCCCGGTCGCCGAGGGGTGCGTGGGCGCGGGGGCCGGAGCGACGGTGGGGAAGCTCCTGGGGTTCTCGCGGGCGATGAAGAGCGGCCTGGGCACGGCGGCGGTCACGCTGCCCGGCGGGGCGATCGTGGGCGCCCTGGTGGCGGTGAACGCGATCGGGGACGTGATCGACCCGCAGACCGGCCGGCCGATCGCCGGAGTGCGCACCGAAGATGGGCGAGGGCTCCGGGACGTGATGGATGCGTTGCTCGCTGGTGAGGGCCCGGGACCGGCGCGATCGGGAGAGAGCACGACCATCGGCGTCGTGGCCACGAACGTGACCCTCACGCAGGCGGAGGCGACGAAGGTCGCGCAGATGGCCCACGACGGCGTGGCGCGCACCATCCGTCCGGCCCACACCCCCTGGGACGGCGACACGCTCTTCGCGCTGTCGACGGGAGCGCTGACGATCGATCAGCCGGGCCTCCTCGTGGGGGCGGTGGCGGCCGAGGTCGTCGCCCGGGCCGTGCTCCGGGCGGTGCGCACCGCGGCGGGGCTGCCGGGGCTGCCCTCGGCCACGGACCTCGCTCGATCTTGATCACGGTCAGGGCCGTAGCTCGCGGCGGTGTCGTGGGGATCGCGTGTGTGTGCACGCTTGTGTGGAGAACCTGTGCCTTTGCCGTGGAAAACGGCGCGGGAAAGCTGTGGACACAGAGTGGACGAGCTGCGGATCGAGTGTGGACAGCCTGTGGAAGAGCGCGGGCCATCTGTGGAAGAGTGCAGGTCAGGCTGTGGGAAAGTGGGGCTCGGCCTGTGGAAAACCGGGTGCTTCCTGTGGAGACGTTGTCAGTCGTCAGTGGAAAGGCTGTGGAGCGACAGCGGAAAAGCGTGGGCCGGCGGTGGAAAAACGCCGTCTCGCGTGTGGAGAAGTGGGCCGCGGCCTGTGGACGTGGTGTGCACCAGCTGTGGATGAGGGCCGCGCGTGACTGAGCGGCCGGAGTGGGCGCCGGCTCTTCTCACCGGGGGCCTCGTGTCCGCGTCGTTGGCGATCCTGGTTGCGGCGGTCTTCGCCTCGGCGAGCGGCGCGCTCCACGCCTGGGTCGCAGTGCTGAGTCTCGTGTCGGGCGCCGTCGTCGGGGTCGTCGCCGGACGCCGCACCGTCGCCGCGTGGGCCGATCCACGGATGGCCGGTCCGGGAACGAGTGGGGCCGCGTCTCTCATCGAACGAGTCGGGAACCTGACGACGCTCGAGTTCCTGGCACTCGCCGCTTTCGCCGTCGTGTCGCTCCGTCAGTTCGGCTGGCTGCTCTTCGAGCGCGGGGGCACGCTGGAGACGCTGCTCCCCTACAACTACGGCGACCTGCCCCTTCACTGGACCTACGTCCAGTACCTGGCCAGGGGGGCGCCCTTCTGGCCGGAGAATCCCATCGTCGTCGGGGAGCGGCTGCGGTACCCATTCGGGGTCGATCTGTTCACCGCCCTCTTCGTCGTGCTCGGCGTGGGCATGAGAATCCTCCTGCCCGCCCTCGGGCTGGCGGGAGCGGCGCTCAGCGCGGTCGCCCTCCGCCGCTGGGGTGGGGCCCTCGCGGTCGCGGGGTTCCTCTTCTCGGGGGGCCTCGTGGGATTCCAGCTGCTGTGGACCGGCGAGCTGGTCGACTACCAGGCAGCGGTGGCGTGGAAGAACCTGTTCCTGGCCCTGTTCGTTCCGCAGCGGGGGCTGCTGCTGGCCCTGCCGGTGGGGCTTCTCCTGCTGTGGAGCTGGCGCCGGCGCCTGCTGCGAGGTGAGGTGGGCTTGCCGGCGTGGGTCGAGGGCGCCCTCTGGGGAACGCTTCCGCTGGTGCACCTGCACACATTCCTGCTGGTGTCCGTCGTCTACGCGACCTGGGCCATCGGAGGTCGCCGACTCGGCGAGGCGTGGACGAGCCTGGCCTGGGCCTTCGCCCCGGCCACCTGGGCGGTGTGGCAGGTGACCGACGGCTTCCGTGTGGCCTCGCTCGTGGGCTGGAAGCTCGGGTGGACGATCGGAGGCGACAACCCGGTCGTGTTCCTCCTCGTCAACTTCGGGTTCTTTCTCCCGCTGGCGCTCGCCGCGCTCGTGCTCGCCTGGCGCGGCCGGCGGCGGGAGGAGTTGCTCGTGCTCGCCCCGGCGCTGGTCATGCTCGGGTTGCTGTTCGTTCTTCGCCTCGCGCCGTGGGAGTGGGACAACACCAAGGTGATGCTCTGGTGCTACCTCCTCACGCTTCCCCCGATCGCGGCACTGGTCCTTCCGTGGCTCGGCCGCTTCGGAGCAGCGGTGGCGGTCTCCGGTCTCCTCTTCTCGGGGGCGCTCAGCGTGACCGCCGCGTCGCTCGGGCGAGGGCCGCGTCTCGACGTCTTGATCATCCGTGAGTACGAGGGCGTCTGCGAGGCTCTGGCCTCCTGGCCGCCGACCGAGCGCGTGGCCGTCGCCCCGACCTTCAACCACCCGGTGGCGCTGTGCGGCCATCCCGTGGTGGTGGGATACGGGGGACATCTCTGGAGCCACGGGATCGACGCCTCGCGCGCGCAGCGTGCGCTGGAGGCAGTGATGCGCGGGGAGCCGGACTGGCGGGAGGAGGCCCGCGCCGTCGACGCTCGTCTCCTCTTCTGGGGACGGCGAGAGAAGGCCGCCTTCTCCAACTCGACCCGTCCGTGGGAGACCGGACGACCACCCCTCGCGTCCGGGCCGTGGGGCGCTCTCTACGAGCTTCCCCTCGACTGACGAGGGCCAAGGTGCAAGGGCCTGATGGGGCCGGCCCTCCCGCGAGCCCTCAGTGAAACCCGAAGCTCGCCTCCACGACCACATGCTCGCCCACCCCTGGCAGTGGAAACTCGACCAGCTCCGCGTCCTTCCAGTACAGCCAGCGGAGGCCGCGGTGCTCGAGCGGCGTTCGAAAGCGGAAGGCGACAACACTCGGACGCCCATCCGGGGTGATGGAGCGGATCTCGGCAAGGTAGTCGGGGCGCTCGATGCGCTCGCCGACATCGAAGCTGCGTTCTGGGCTTGCCAGAAGCCGATCGACGTAGAGGGCGAGAAAGCCGCCGCGAGAGGTGATCACCAACGTCCGCTCGTCCTCGCGGTGAACCGTGTTGACGGTGGTCATCGCCCCGAGCTGGACGACCCGTCGCGGGGCTGGCGCCTCACCTCCGATGAGGCGGATGAGACGCGTATAGACAACCGGGAAGTCATTGCCATTGACGAACACGAAGGTCTGCCCGGCCACCTCGGGTTCGGCGGGGCCAGCTTCGGCTCCCATCGAGAAGATGTTTCCCCACAGCGGCAGCGCTGCCGTGCGTGCGACCAGCAGTGAGGCGGCTATCGGGCCATGGATGATCAGCAGCAGCCAGGCGGCGCCCCGTCTCCAGCGCGCCCCCCGGGCCGGACCCCACGGCCAGGCGCCGACGGACTCGAGCAGCATCGCGAGCGCGCCGAAGGCGCCGATGCCGGCGAAGACCAGCAGCCGGTCCATCGGAAACGCGGCGCACACCGGGATCATGGCCAGGCCCATGCCGAGGACCCAGAAGCGCGCCAGGCGTTCCTTGCGCAGCAGGGGCCACAGCAGTGCCGCCACGACGGCGGTCACGATCACCGCCACCACCGCGAGCACGAGCTGGGCCACGCGCGGCAGGATCAGCCACAGGTCGATGGGCAGCTGCAGCCACTGGCCCAGAACGAGGATCGGCCAGCGCTCGGCGAGCGCCAGAAGGAACGGGAACGGTTGCCCGCCAGGGTCGACGTACAGGCTCGATCCTCTGGTGCCGTAGCCCATGGAGACGTAGATGGCGCGCCAGGCCAGAACGACCAGGCCGTACGGCACGAGCGGTGCGAGCCGGCGCAGCCAGGGCGTGCCTTTCTCGGTCAGCTGCCAGGCCGCCACGTAGGCGAGAGCGCCGACGGCGGCTTCCCCACAACCCAGCCCGACGCCCAGCACCGCCAACGCCAGCAACAGGCGCCAGGGTGATGGGCGCCGGCGCCACGCGAGGTGCAGAAGGATCACGCCCGTGCCGGCCACCAGGCAGATCAGGCCGTTGCGGTTGGCCAGCCAGCCGGCAGGCAGGGCGTGCGCGTCCTCGATGGCGAAGAAGACGGCGGCCAGTGCCGCGGTGAGCGTCGCGCCGTGAATCTTTCGGTAGAGGCTGGCCACCAGGGCCACTCCCGCAAGAAGCCAGGCCAGGCTGTGCAGATGCTGCAGCGCGAGGCGATCCGGCCAGAGTGCGTAGTCGGCCACATGAGTCAGGGCCGTGAGCGGCCGGCTGAAGGCGATGTGGATGCCTGGATCGGACCACCAGGGGAGGTAGCCAGCGTCCATCATGAACTCCTGGCGACCCTCGGGTATGAAGGAGAACAGGGACCGGAGCGGAGGTGGGGCGGAGCCACCGTCGGGAGTCCCCAGGAGGATCATCCGGTGGAAGTAGTCGTCGGCGATCAAGCCGGCGCCGAGTGCGGGGAGCGTGAGAAGCACCGCAAGCAGGCCGCAAGCGACCGGCAAGGGGCGGTGCCGGGCCAGGCTGCCGAGCCAGCGCGCTGAGGGACGTTCCGTTGCCATGCTCGCTCCCGGGGGGATTGTATCGGGACTCCCCTCCGTCCATCCGGGAAGCGGAAGCGGGCCGAAGTGCGGCGGCCGGCCGTCGGCGCCTCAGTCCCGCTTCGTAAGAACGAGGGCGAGGGAAGCCAGAACGATCGCGCCCCCGACGAGGGTCCAGAAGCCGGGGACCTCGCTGAAGAGGAGCCAGGCGAGGATCGACGCCCCGACGGGCTCGCCGAGGAGGAACAGCCCGACCGTCGGCGCGGAGAGGACCCGCAGCGAACGGTTGACGAGGCCGTGCCCCCCGATCGTGGGGATGAGGGCGAGGCCCACGAAGGCCAGCCAGGTCTGGAGACGGTAGCCGCCGAGCGGCACCCCTCCCACCGCGGCGAAGAGACCGAGGGTGATGGCGGCCGTGCCCCAGACGCCGAGCACATAGGCGTTCAGGGGCAGCGCGCCTCGCAGCCCTCGCCCGACCACCTGGTAGACGGCCACCGTCACCGCCCCGGCGAGGGCGAGGATGTTGCCGATGAGCGAGCCGGGTGAGGCGGCGTGGTCACCCACCGCGATGAGGGCGGCCCCGACCAGCGCGATCGGGATGGCCACGAGCACGACCCGCGACGCCGGCTCGTGCAGGAACACGCGGGAGAGAAGGACGGTGAAGATGGGCGCCGTGTTCACGAGCAGAACGGACGCGGCGATGGAGGTGAACGACAGGCTCGCGATCCAGGTGGCGAAGTGCAGGGCGAGGGCGACTCCGGCGCCGAGGAGAAGGAGCTTCTGCCGCGGGTTGAGGTCGGGCCACGAACGGCGGGCCTCGGCCCCGGCGAAGGGGAGCAGGAAGAGCGAGGCGAGGGCGACGCGGTAGAAGGAGACGGCGAGGGCGGGGGCGTCGGCCAGGCGGACGAGGATCGCGCCGAACGACACGAAGACGACGGCGAGCGACAGGACGAGGTAGGGCGACGCCCTCACGACCGCGCGCGGACCGCGTCGGCGGCACGCTCCAGGGCCTCGTCGAGGAGCTCGGGACGATCGCCTCCGCCCTGGGCGAGATCGCCGCGTCCGCCACCGCGGCCCCCGAGGTGCCCGACCGCCTCGCGCAGCAGGGCGGGAACGTCGTGGGGAAGTCCCTCGGTCTGGGCGAAGACGAGGTGGGCCTTTTCGGCGCGGCTGCCGAGCAGGGCGACACAGGGGGAGAGCGCGACGAGTCGCTGGGCCAGGACGCGCAGCTCGTTCGCGCTCCAGCCGTCGTAGGCGGCGACGACAATGGAGGGCTCGGCACCGCGCGGCGCGGTCGTCCCCCGGGCCAGATCGAGGAGGCGGCGGGCCTCGCCCTCGAGGGCGCGCTCGAGAAGACCCCGCGCCCGCCGCTCGCTCGCGGACAGGTCGTCCCTCGTCTTCTGCGCGACGTCGGCGAGCCCCTCGAGGGGGGAAGAGAGCACGGAGGTGAGACGGTCGAGAACGTGTCGGCGGCGCGTGACGGCATGGAGCGCGCGGTGCCCGCAGACGAACGAGACGCGTGTGCCCCCTTTGTAGCGCTCGGCCGCGGTCACGACCACAACGCCAACCTCCGCGGTCGTGCGGGGGTGGGTTCCCCCGCAAGGCTGGAGATCGAAGCCCTCGGCCTCGACGAGGCGGACGTCCTCGTCCACGCCCTCGGGAACGGCGACCCCGAGACCCCGAGCCTCGTCGACGGACACCACCTTCACGCTCACCGGTCGTGCCTCCCAGGCGACCTCGTTGGCACGCGCCTCGGCGGCATCGATCTGCTCGGCGTTGACCGTACGGTCGAGGTCGATCGTCGTCGTCTCCGCCCCGAGGTGGAAGCCGACGGTGCGGGCCGCGGCGACCTCCACGAACGCCTGGGAGAGGAGGTGCTGGCCGTGGTGCTGCTGGCGGTGGGCACGCCGGCGCGCGCCGTCGACCCGGCCCCGGACCGGTCCCTCGGCGAGCGGGCGGTCGAGCACGTGGAGGACGTTGCCGTCCTGCTCGACGACCGCGACGACCGAGGCCTCGCCGAGGGTGCCGGTGTCCCACGGCTGGCCGCCGCTCTCGGGGTAGAAGGCGGTGCGGTCCAGCACCACGGCGGGTGAGCCTCCGTGGGCGCGGCAGGCGAGCACCCGGGCGTCGAACTCGAGGAGGTAGGAGTCCCGGAGGTGGAGGCGCTCGGTCATGGCTCCCGTGGCTCGGTGCGGAGGCGCGAGCCGTCCGTCAGCGGGGCGGCGTCTCCCACCCCGCCCGGATCATGTTCTCGACGTACTTGTAGCCGGTTCCGGTATTGAAGAGGACGATGCTGTCGTCGGGGCTGAGGTGTCCTGAAGCCTTCAGCTTGCGGGCGGCGGCCACGCACGCGCCCCCCTCCGGGGCCACGAACAGGCCCTCGGTGGACGAGGCCTCCCTCACGCCCTGGAGGATCTCCTCCTCGGAGACGGCGATCCCCGCCCCATGACTCTCACGCAGGGCGCGAAGGATCAGGAAGTCGCCGAGGGCCTTGGGGACGCGGAGGCCGTGGGCGTGGGTCTCCGCTCCCTCCCAGAATGGGGCCTCCTCGAGGCCCTCGGAGAAGGCCTTCACCATGGGCGCGCACCCCTCGGCCTGCACCGCGTACATCCGCGGGCGTTCGGACCCGATGAAGCCCATCTGCTCGAGCTCCTCGAACGCCTTCCACATCCCGACGAGGCCGGTGCCGCCGCCGGTGGGGTACACGATCGCGTCCGGCAGCTTCCAGCCCAGCTGCTCGGCGATCTCGTAGCCGAGGATCTTCTTCCCTTCGACGCGGTAGGGCTCCTTGAGCGTGGCGCACTCGTACCAGCCGTGGACCTTGGCCTGCTCGGCACACATGCGCCCGGCGTCGCTGATGAGGCCGTCGACGGTCTCGACGTGGGCGCCATAGGCGGCGGTCTCCAGAACGAAGAGGTGGGCGATGTCTCGGGGCAGGTAGACGTGGGCGTGCAACCCGGCCACCGCAGCGTAGGCGGCCAGCGCGCTGCCGGCGTTGCCGGCGGAGGGGAGGCACACGTCGGTCGCGCCGAGGATGCGCGCCATCGACACCGCCATCGACAGCCCCCGCGCCTTGAAGGAGCCGGTGGGGTTGTTGCCCTCGTCCTTGATGAGGAGGAGGGGAAGACCGAGATGCTCCCCGAGGCGGTTCGCGGCGAGGAGCGGGGTGAAGCCCTCACCGAGGCTGATGCGCTGGTCGGGATCGTCGAGGGGGAGGATCTCGTGGTAGCGCCACATCGTGGGCTCGCGGAGAGCGAGATGCCCGGGGCGCATCTCGCGGGCGGCCCGCTCGAGGTCGTACCGTGCGTACAGGGGACCGCCGCACTCGCAGAGGTTCAGGACCTGGCCCTTGTCGTACCTCTTCTCGCACTTCGTGCAGTCGAGATGGGTGAGCATCGCCTTCGGTCGCGATTATAGCGCCAGGGTGTCGAGGCGAGAGCCTTCATCTCAAAGCCCCGGCCGTAGGACTCCTCCGACAAGAGGAGGGGAAGGACAGCGCTAGACCTCCATAATCTCGGCTTCCTTCTTCTTCAGCCCCTCGTTGATCTCCTCGATATGCTGGTCAGTCAGCTTCTGCACCTCGGCGAGGGCGTGCCGCTCGTCGTCCTCGCCGAGCTCGTGCTCCTTGAGCAGCTTCTTGAGTTCATCGTTGGCGTCGCGCCGGATGTTCCGGATCGCGACGCGGCCCTCTTCCGCCTGCTTGTGCGCGTGCTTGACCAGCATCTTCCGCCGCTCCTCGGTGAGCGGGGGGACGGGGATGCGGATGATCTTGCCGTCGTTCTGGGGGTTGAGGTCGAGGTCCGAGGACCGGATCGCCTTCTCGATGGCGGGAAGGCTGGTGGGGTCCCAGGGCTGGAGCGTGATGAGGGTCGGATCGGGTACGGCGAGGTTGCCCACCTGGTTGAGAGGTGTGGGCGTGCCGTAGTAGTCGACCCGGATGGCGTCGAGCATGGCCAGAGAGGCCCGGCCGGTGCGCATGGTCGCCAGGTCGCGCACGAGCGCTTCCACCGACTGCTGCATGCGCTTCTTCGTCTCCGAGAGCAACTCGTTGGTCGGCATGGCTACTCCTTCACCAGGGTCCCGATGCGCTCGCCCAGGACGACCCGACGCAGGTTCCCCTTGCGCTTGAGGTCATAGACGATGATCGGAAGGTGGTTGTCCATGCAGAGCGAGATGGCGGTGGTGTCCATCACCCTCAGCCCCTTCTGCAGGACCTCGAGGTAGGTGAGCGTGTCGAACTTCCTGGCCTTCGGGTGGCTCACCGGGTCCGCGTCGTAGATCCCGTCCACCTTGGTCGCCTTGAGGATGATCTCGGCCTTGACCTCCATCGCCCGGAGCGCGGCGGCGGTGTCCGTCGAGAAGTAGGGGTTGCCGGTCCCGGCGGCGAAGATGGCGACGCGCCCCTTCTCCATGTGACGGATGGCCCGCCGGCGGATGAAGGGCTCGGCCACCTCGCGCATCTCGATCGCGGAGAGCACGCGCGTGAAGACGCCAGCCCGCTCGAGGGCATCCTGGAGGGCAAGGGCGTTGATGACGGTCGCCAGCATCCCCATGTGGTCGGCAGAGACGCGGTCCATGCCTGCGGCGTTGTCGGACACGCCGCGAAAGATGTTGCCGCCCCCGACCACGATGCCGATCTCCAGCTTGAGGTCGTGAACGTCCTTGATCTCGGTCGCGAGGTAGTCGGCGAAGTCCCGATCGATCCCGAAGGTCTTCTCGCCGAGGAGGGCCTCTCCGGACAGCTTGAGGAGGACGCGCTTGTACGCGAGGCTTTTCCTGGAGCCGGGCATCAGTCCTTCCTCGACGATCCCGCCCCCGGAAGTGGCGGCGGGCGCCCCTGATACTACTACTCTGTGGCGGCTTCGGCCTCGCCTGCGGCCTCGCCGATCCGGAAGCGAGCGAAGCGGCGCACGACGATGTTCTCCTTGATGACGGCGATCTTCTCGGTGATGAGCTGCCCCACGGTGAGCTTGGGATCCTTGATGAAGGGCTGCTCGAGGAGGCAGAAGTTCTCGTAGTACTCCTTCAGCTTGCCCTCGGCGATCCGCTCGACCACCTTCTCGGGCTTGCCCTGGGCCACCGCCTGCGCCCGGTAGATCTCCTTCTCCTTCTCCAGCACCTCGGCCGGCACCTGATCCTTGGAGACATAGGTCGCTGCGGCGGGGGCGGCGGCGGCGACGTGCATGGCCAGGTCCTTGACGAGGGCGTGGAACTCCGGGGTCTTGGCCACGAAATCGGTCTCGCAGTTCACCTCGATGAGAACGCCCACCTTGGCCCCGGGGTGGATGTAGGAGCCGACGACGCCTTCGCTGGCGGTCCGGCCCGCCTTCTTCGCGGCCGCGGCCAGGCCCTTCTTGCGAAGGAGCTGCCGGGCCTCCTTGGCGTCGCCCTTGGCCTCAACCAGGGCCGACTTGCAGTCCATCATGCCGGCACCGGTTTGCTCCCGGAGCTGGCGCACCATTTCGGCGGAAATGCTCATGAATCCTGTTCCTCGAGATCGAAGCTTGTCAGCATGGCAAACCCGGTGGGCGTCTCGTGGGCTCTCCGGGGCGAACGTGGCCGGGCCGTCGTCGACCCGGCAGGATGATCAGGCCGTCGAGGGCGCGCCCGCGTGGGCCGCGTTCGGCACGCGCGGCTGCGGCTCGCTCACCCCGGCCGTCTCGGCCAGCTGCGCCTCGCGCAGCCCGCGGCCGGCCAGCACGGCGGCGGCCACCCGGCCCGCGAAGAGGCGGATGGCGCGAAGCGCGTCGTCGTTGCCGGGGATCGGAACGTCGACCTCGTCGGGGTCGGAGTTGGTGTCGAGGACGCCGATGACCGGGATACGGAGCTTGCGGGCCTCCGCGACCGCGATGGCCTCTCGTCGGGTGTCGATCACGAAGACCGCGTCCGGCACCGCCCTCATACCCTTGATGCCGGTGAGATTCTTAGCGAGCTTCTGGCGCTCCTTCTCGAGCTTGGCCAGCTCCTTCTTGGTGAGACGCTCGCGCTCCGTGTCGAGGGCGCCGGTCAGGGTCGTCTCCAGCTCCCTCATCCGCTCCAGGCTCCGACGGACGGTCGTGAAGTTGGTCAGCAGCCCGCCCAGCCAGCGCTCGGTCACGTAGGGCATGCCGCAGCGCTGGGCCTCTTCGGCCACCGCCTCCTGGGCCTGCCTCTTGGTGCCGATGAAGAGGACGGACTTGCCCTGCGCACCCAGGTCCTGGACGAACTGGAGCGCCTCCCGGAGCAACCGGTGCGTCTTCTGAAGGTCGATGATGTAGATCCCGTTGCGCTCGCCGAAGATGTAGTCCTTCATCTTCGGGTTCCAGCGGCGGGTCTGGTGCCCGAAGTGCACGCCGGCCTCGAGCAGGTCCTTGATGGTGAAGTCGAGCGGGTCCTGGACGCCGGTCGTCGGCGGGGTGCCCTCGGGTGCGGCGGCGGCAGCGGGAGGCTCGGCCGGAGCGGGCGCCGCCTCGGGCGCCGCAGCTGCCTCCGGCTCGGCGGCCGGGGCTGCTTCGGGCTCGGCCGCGGGGGCCGCGGCCTCCGCGGTGTCCTTCGGCTCTTCGGGAGAGGGATTGGGGGTCTCGGTCTCGGACAAAACGGCCTCCTTCTCAGCCCCGCGCGGCGCGCTGGCCGGCCGGGCTTTCCGGCCCCTTTCGGGGCTCGAGATGACCCCGCAGCCCCGCGAGGGCGGGGACGGGGGGCGTGGTCTGATTGAGGATCGGGATCAACGCTTGGAGAACTGGAACCGGGCGCGGGCACCCTTCTGCCCGTACTTCTTGCGCTCCTTGATACGCGCGTCGCGCATCAGGAACCCGGCCTTCTTGAGCCGCAGGCGCAGCTCTCCGTTGAACTCGCACAGCGCCCGCGCGATGCCGTGACGCATCGCCCCGGCTTGCGAGGAGACGCCGCCACCGCGGATCGTGGCCACGACGTCGAACTTGTCCATCGTCTCGGTGATCGCGAACGGCTGCTTCACGATCTGCTTCAGCGCCTCGATTCCGCCGAAATACTCGTCCAGGTTGCGATCGTTCAGACGGAACTCGCCCGCACCCGGACGGAGATGCACGCGGGCGATCGCCGTCTTCCGCTTCCCGGTGCCGTAGTACTCGAGGGGAGTGGGGGTCGTGCTCAAGGCTTTCTGTTCTCCTGACTACAGGCTGAGGGGCTCGGGCTTCTGGGCCTGGTGCGGGTGCTTGGGACCCGCGTAGACCTTCAGCTTGTTGAACATCGCCCGTCCCAACTTGGTCTTCGGCAGCATCCCCCGGACCGCCTCCTCAAGGAGTCGCTCCGGGTGCGCGGTCCGTACGTTGCGGGCGGTGCGGCTCTTCAGGCCGCCGAGGTAGCCGCTGTGGCGACGGTAGAGCTTGCCCTCTTCCTTTGCTCCGGTGAGGACCACCTGCCCGGCGTTGACGACGACGACGTGGTCGCCGGTGTCGAGAAACGGCGTGTAGGTCGGCTTGCGCTTGCCGCTGAGGATGCTGGCGACGGTGGTGGCCACCTTGCCCAGCACCTTGCCGCTCGCATCGACGACGAACCAGCGTCGCTCAAGGCTCCCCGCCTTGGGAATGTAGGTCGGCATCCAGTCGGTACCTTTCACCCGCGCGAGATCTCGCGCGAAACTGCAAACCTCACATTTTTAGGGTATGTGGCCGACTAAGTCAAGTTCTCACATCCCGAGGGTGCTGCCCGAGGCGTCACACTCGCGACAACAGCCTGGCGTGTTGCAGGGCGGGCAGCTCGTGGCGGTGACGGTCCTGACGCCCGAAGTCGAGCTCGGCGACCGCGACCCCTTCTCCCTCGGGGACCTGGGCCACGACCACGCCCCACGGGTCGACGATCATCGCGTGGCCGTGCGACGCGCGGCCCTTCCCGTGGTGGCCGAACTGGGCCGGGGCCACCACCCAGGCCAGGTTCTCGACCGCGCGTGCGCGGAGCAGGACCTCCCAGTGGGCCTTGCCGGTGCGCTCGGTGAAGGCCGATGGGATGCAGAGCGTCCGGGCCCCCCGCCGGGCGAGCTCCCGGTACAGCTCCGGGAACCGGAGGTCGTAGCAGACGGAGAGGCCGACGGGCCCGAGGACGGTTTCAGCGACCACGATCTCCGTGCCGGGACGCACCGCCCTCGACTCCTTGAGGTGCTCCATCCCGGGGAGGTCGATGTCGAAGAGATGGATCTTGCGGTACACGGCGATTGTGGCGCCGTCCGGCCCCAGCATCACGGACGTGTTGTGGATGAGGCGCTCACCCTCGATCCGCTCGGGGATGCTGCCGAGGAGGAGCGTGAGCCCGAGGCGCCGCGCCAGCTCCGCCATCCGCTCCACCCAGGGCCCGTCCAGGGCCTGAGGGGTGGGGACGGGCTGGCCCTCCGAGCGAAGGAAGGCGAAGTTCTCGGGGAGGGCGACGAACGTCGCCCCGCGCCCCGCGGCACGCTCGACGAGCTCCTCCGCCGCGCCCAGGTTCCGGTCGACGTCCGCGGTCGAGGTCATCTGAACGACCGCCGCGATCGCATTCGTCATTTCTTGCTCCGTGCCACCCTGGCCGCCGTGCGGCCCTTCGCCGCCGTGCGGGGCGGGTCGCCTCTCGAAGGTGCGCTCCGGCGGGGGCGCGTGGCCTTTGGAGGAGTCGTCGAGGCCCACGCCTGCCGACTCTCCCAGGCGCAGAGAGCGAACAACGGGCAGGTGCCGCACGCGGGACGACGCGCGTCGCAGACCTTGCGGCCGTGGAAGATGATGAGGTCGGTCGTCCGGGTCCACCGCGCGCGGGGGATGAGCTCCATCAGCCGGGCCTCGACCTTGAGCGGGTCGTCGCCCTCGACGAGGCCGAGCCGGCCCGCGACCCGTAGTACGTGGGTGTCGACCGCGATCCCTTCGTTGACGTCGAACGCGTGACCGAGGACCACGTTGGCCGTCTTGCGTCCGATACCGGGCAGCTTCACCAGGGGCGCCATGGTGCGAGGGATCTGCCCGTCGTGTCTCTCGACCAGCCCCCGGGCCATCCCCAGGAGGCTGCGGGTCTTGGCGCGAAAGAAACCCGTGGACCGGATGATGTCCTCGACCTCGGCGGCCTCCGCGCGAGCCAGAGACGGGGCGTCGGGGAAGCGCGCGAAGAGCCGGGGGGTGACCATGT